>NZ_JBIARH010000003.1:315324-427474 GCF_042889785.1 Streptomyces sp. NPDC002476
GGGCGCGCGGGGGTCCACCCCCGCGGGGTGGCCCCCCCCGCCCCCGGGGGGGGGGGGCCCCCCCCGACGACGTGGCGAGGCGCCGTGCCAGGCGTCGCGGGCCGGACGGGACTTTCGAAACACGCCCTGGACGGGGCGCGGCTGAGAACGCCTCCCGCTTCGCCGGCGTCGTTCCCGTCCGCCGGACGTTCGCCCGCCGGTTCCCGCCCCCGGCTGCCGGGCCGTCGGGCTCGCCCGCGGGCCGTGCGCCCGTCGGCCCTCGTCCGGCCTCGGTCTCTTCCAGGCGGCTCATCCCTTACCGCTGTCGTCCTTCCGCAGCAGCGCCCCGATGTGGGCCGCGGCCGTCGACAGATGGCGGCGGGCCTCCGTGAGCTGCTCCTCGGTGACGCCGTGGTCGCGGGCGGCGTCACGGATGTCGTCGCGGAACCGGTCCAGCAGCCGTTCCAGGTCGCGGGCAGGCTCGCCGGTGCCCACGGAGTCCCGTCCCCACTCGGGGTCGGCGCCCGCGGGTTCCGGCTTGACGTACGGGGGCCAACTGCCCGTCCTGGCGAAGGTGCCCAACTGTCCGGTGATCTCGGCCAGTCCTTCCCGTACGCCGGAGGGCCAGTCTCCCCGCGCGAAGTGCTCCTGCACCTGGCGGGCGGCGTTCTGCATCTGCTCGCGCGCCCTGTCCTGGGCCTCCTTGGCCTGGCGGCGGGCCTGCTGGGCCTCCTCGCGCGCCCGGCGCGATTCGTCCTTCGCGCGACGGGCCTGGTCCTTCCATTCCTGCTTGGCCCTGCGCAGCTCCTCCTTCATGGACGACCACGACTCCTTGTCGCCGAGGTCCGCGAACTCGCCGAACGGGAAGTCCCGGCCGCCCTTGCGGTCGGCGGAACCGGCGCGGTCCTGTCTGGTCTCGTGGGCCGCGGCGCGCATCTCGCTGCGCAGCTTGCCGGCTGCGCCGCGCACGTCGTCCCTTATCTCGGCGGCCAGTTCGGAGACGGAGTCCCTGATCTCCTCCTCCAGATCGGCCAGTTCACCGGTGCGGCCCGCCAACTCGGCGCGGCCCGCGTCGGTGATCGAGTAGACCTTGCGCCCGCCCTCGGTGGCATGCGTGACGAGCCCCTCGGCCTCCAGCTTGGCGAGCCGCGGATAGACCGTGCCCGCCGACGGCGCGTACAGGCCCTGGAAACGCTCCTCCAGGAGACGGATCACCTCGTAACCGTGGCGCGGGGCCTCGTCGAGCAGCTTCAGCAGATAGAGGCGGAGGCGGCCGTGGGCGAATACGGACGGCATGTCAGAGCACCTTTCCGGTCGGCTCGGTGGCGGTCGGACCGGAGGCGGTCGGCTCCGTGGCGGGAGGTTCCGCGGTGGCCGGCCCGGTGACGGTCGGATCGGAGTCGTACGGGTCGTCCTCGGGCGCCGGGCGGCGCAGCAGGGCGATCGATCCCGAGACCGTCGTCGCCCGCAGCTTCCCGGTCCCGGCGCCGAGAGTGCCGGTGATCTTCTTCGCGCCCCACTGGCCGCTGACCCGCAGGTCCTCGAAGCCGTTGGACACGGTGCCGCTCGCGGTGTTCGCCTCGACCGTCGCGTCCGCCGGATGCGGCAGCCGGATCGCGATCTCGCCGGACACCGTGGTCAGCCGGACGTCCGTGGGTCGCCCCGACGGATCCAGGTCCAGCACCATGTTGCCGTTGACCGAGTCCGCACGGACCGAGGTCCCGGCACCCTCGACGACCGTGAGATCGCCCGAGACCGTGTGGAAGCGCAGCTCGCCGGTGACCGACTGGGCCTCCACGTTGCCCGACACCGTCTCGGCCCGGATCGGGCCGGAGAGCCCGACGAGCGTGGTGTCGCCGCTGACGCCCCGTACCTCCGTGCGTCCGTCGATCCCGGACACCACCGCCCCGGCGCCGACCACGCCGACCGCCACCGCCGACCCGGCCGGTACGGCCAAGGACACGACCGCCCGGCGGTTCCAGCTGGTGCGGTCGAACAACTTGAGGAAGTCGTTCCACGGCAGGCCCTCGTACGCGACCGTGAGCGCGCCGTCCTCGTGGGTCACGAGCAGCGGCGGGCCCTCGATCTCGGAGATCTCCAGCCGGGCGGTCGGCTCGTCGGTGCCGACGACGTTGACGGCACCGCCGACGATGCGCACGTCGAGCGAGGTCACCGGGGCGTCGAAGGTCAGTTTCTGGGGCGCGGCGATGGCCCATGTCGACACAGGCATGGATCTGGCCTCCCAGCTAACGCGGAATGACGCAACATATCGCGTCTCTTGGTTGTCAAGATATATCGCGGCTCCAGGAAGTCAAGGGAGGTCGGGGGCGAGGGTGGACGCGGGGTGCGCGCAAGCGCGGGGTCGCGAGGTGGCCTCACCGCATCGGAATCGGGCGATATGTCCTGGCGTGTGGGAGGGCCCGGTCGGCTGGGACGTTCGGGGAGGCCGGGGCGGATGAAACGGGCCGGACGGATTGGACGGGTGGGACGGACCGGGTGGACGGGGCCTGCGGGACGCATGGGACGGGCCGGGCGGCCGAGGCGGCCACGGAGCTGGTCGGCCGGGTCGCGGCGGGCTGGGCCGCCGCCGCCCTGGCGGTCGGCAGGCGCGAAAGGATGAGGGCCGGGCGCGACGGGGTCGGGAGCGGCGTCCTCCGCCCCTGGGTGCGCGGCCCCGGAGCACGGGTGCTGGGCGGCGCCCGGCCGGCGGCGGGACTGCCGCTCGTCCTGTGGGGCGCCGGGTGCCGCAGGAGTGGCTGGGTCTTACGACCTGGGGAGCGATAGGGAGCGGGCTCCCGACGCCCTGCGACTCCGCCTCCCGCGTTGTCGTCGGTGACCGACGCTCCCCGAGCTCTCAGCTGCTTTCGAGCAGGGGAGACCCCATCCGCCTCGCTCCTCCGCCCTGGATCCGAAGCCGCACGACGCCGCTCGCTGATCCACTCCCTATTGCTCCCCAGGTCGTCAGCGGGCGGACTGCTGACGACGCACGGGGCGCTCGGCCTCGCCTGCGACCGGTTCGACGGGGGGCCGGAGGGTCTAGTGCCGTGACCGGCAAGGTTTGCCCGGAAGGAGCGTCGTCCGGTGCGTGCGATCGCAAGGCGGCCGGAAGCCCTCGTAGCGGGGCTACGTGGGCTTTTGGCCAACGCCGCGAGCGTGCGTGCCGGACGGCGCGACGGGGCAAACGTTGCCGGGAGCGGCACTAGTCCGTGACGCCGGGGGCGCGGACGGATACCGGGAGCCCGGTCCGTCCGGTCGCCTGATGCCGGTCCACCGGTCCACCGGCCCGCGGTGGCCGTCCACCGGCCGGCGTCCGACGGGCCGCGGCGGTCGGCCACGCGTCCCGGTCGCCCGCCTCCGCAGCTCGTCCCCGGCTACTCGTCCTCGTCCTCGTCGTCGAGACGGGCCAGCCAGGTGGCGAGGCGCTCGACCGGCACCTCGAAGTCGGGGTTGAGGTCGACGAACGTACGAAGCTGCTCGGCGAGCCACTCGAAAGTGACCTCTTCCTCGCCCCGGCGCTTCTCCAGTTCCTCGATACCGCGGTCGGTGAAGTACATGCGGCAAGCCTAATGCCTGGTGACAGCCCCGCGACGGCCGGGAGCGCGCCGTCGGCGAAGGCTCGCGGGGGCGGTGCGAGCCCCCTCAGAACCGTCGCACGGCGCCCCGGTGTCCTGGTCCACGGACCTCGCGCGGGTCGCGTACTGCCGTTAGCCTGCGGGTAGTTGAGAATCGGGGGGTTTTCATGACCGACAGCGGGGCTCGTATCGCGCGCATCGAGATGCCGGACGGCACGCCGGTCTGGGCGCGTGTCTCGGGAGCGGAGGAGCTGACGAGGCCCGCGCGGGGTCCGGCGTTCACGGACATCGGTTACGGGGACTTCGTCGACCAGGTGCAGGCCCGCGTCGAAAGCCTCAACGCCGTCGTGACCAGCGTCGCGCGTTCGCTGGCCGAGCCGCTGCGCGCGGTGCGGCCCGACGAGGTGAGCGTCGAGTTCGGCATCGAGCTCACCGCGAAGGCGGGCAAGGTCGTCGGCCTTCTCGCGGACGGCGAGGCCAAGGGCGGCATCACGGTCACGCTCACATGGCACGGCGGGGGCCCGCCCGTCGAACCGGCGAGCCCGGCGCAGGGCGGCGCACAGGGAGCGGGAGGGGCGCCAGGGGGTACGCCTCCCGTGCCCCCACCCGCGGCGCGGACGTCTCGGCCGTCCGAGCCCCGCCCCGCTCCGCCGATGCCGACCGACCCCCCGCCCGTGCCCGGGGCGTCCACCGGCGCACCGGTGCGTCCGGGCGCGGCCGGGCCGGGCGGCGGGGACCGCTCATGACCCAGCCGCCGGGCAGGGGCGCGGGGGGCCGTTCCGAGAGCACGTACCGTGCGCTCACGGGCCTCGTGATGGCGGCGACCGTGCGCATCCACCGCCCGGAGCCCGGGTATGCCCCTGAAGGATCCGACCGGGGCTTCCTGGGGAGCGGCTTCTTCGTCGCCCCGAGCTGGGTCCTCACGTGCGCGCACGTGGCGATGGCGGGGGAGGGGCGTCGGGTGAGCGTGGTGTTCAAGCCGGACCCGGGCGGCGCCGAGACGACGGCCGAGGGCGCCGTGGTGGCCGCCATGCCCGAGGACCGGCGCGCCGCACCCCGCCCCGGCGGCACGTGGGGCGCCGCGCCGGGCGGCTGGCCCGCACCCGACCTCGCGCTGATCCGGCTGCTGCGCCCCGTCGAGCACCCCTGTGTGTACGTCACCGAGCGCCCGGCGGGCATGTTCGGCGGCGGCTCGGTCCTCTACACCGGCTGGACCGACGGCGGATCCGGGCAGCTGACCCGGTTCAGCGGGCGGTGCCAGGTGATGGGCACCTTCGGGGACTGGGCCGAGGACGACGAACAGATGCGGCTCGACGGCGACCGGATGTACCCCGGCCTGTCCGGCGGCCCCGTGGTGGACCTGGCGCGCGGCGAGGTCGTCGGCGTGCTCAAGTCCCGCTCCGACGGCACCACGGGCGGCACCTCGATCGGCGTCGAGCGGCTGCGCACCCTGCCCGTGCCGCCCGGGACGGTGACGGGCGAGGCCGACGACCCGTACCAGGCGCTGTTCCATGCCCACGACCGCTACCACGCCGACCGGCACACCAGCCCGGTCGGCACCGAGCGGACCTGGGCCGACCTCCAGCGGGAGCTGGGCGCCGGGGCGGGGCTCGCCCTCAGCCCCCAGCAACGCGTGGACCTGCTCGGACGGCTCGCCGAACTTCCTCCCCCGCTCAGCACCCGCGGCCTGCTCGACCTCCTGGACGAGCTCCCGGACACCCACCCGCGCGAGCACCACGCGGCCCCGCGCGGCTGGCGCGACGGACTCGGCACGCTGTACGACGCCCCGGGCGGTGACGGCGCGCTGGAACTGATCCTGAAGTACTGCATGAGCGCCCTGTCCGCCGAACGCCCCTACGTACTGCCGTCCACCCCGGACGCCGAGGCGGCCCTGTGGCGATGGGTGAAGCGGGTGGCGGACGACCACCTGTCCCGGAAGTTCCGTCATGAGCTCGTCGGCCTCCGGTACAACGACCGGCGGATCCCCACCGGCCGCGAGCATTCCCGTGCCCCCGCGCCGACGCCCGAGCCTGCCAGGCCGCACGACGCCCCGTTCGTCCTGCTGCGGCTGGAGCCGCGGCACTGGGAGCCGGACCTCTACGACTGGCGGGTCGCGGTCGTGCCGAGGCCCGGGGACTTCCGGCCCGTGGCCGAGGACAGCCGGGGCACCGTGCTGCACGCCCTGCCCGACCGGCTCGCGGGCCCGCTCGCGGAGGCGTTCCGCCGGTGCGACGAGCCGGACGACCCGGCGGTCCTCCACGTGGCGGTGGATCCTGCCCTCATGGGGCTGGGGGTCGACGAATGGCGGACGCGGCCCGACGGGAGGCCGCTCGGAGTGCTCCGCCCGGTGGTCGTCCGCCCCCTCGACCGGGGCACGGCGGGCACCGGTGGCGGCACGGCGGGGGCCGACGGCGGGCCGGCCGAGCGCGAGGCCCGCTGGAACCGCGCCATGACCGCCCCGATGCGCGCCGCCGTCGTCGACTGCGAGGACGGGATGCGGATACCCGTACCGGTGGTCGCCCGGATGCGCCAACTGGCGTACGAGACCGTCCCGGTGCTCTGCAGATACGGCGACCGGCCCGGACCGGAGAGCACGACCGGCCTGGGACGGCTGCTCGACGCGGGGTACGGACTGGCCCTGTGGCGGCGGAGCCGGACGGACGAACGGACCGCGGTCTGCACCGACTTCCACCGGCGCGCCGCCGACGCCGTCGCGGAGGCCCGTACGGCCGATCTTCTTCCGAAGAAGATGCACGAGTTGAGGAGAGGGGTGCACGCGGGGCGCACGGAGGCGTACTGGTCGGACGGGGTCGCCCTGCTCTACGACGACCCGCGGCATCGACTGCCGGGCGACGAACTCTACTTCGAGGCACCGTGATGGCCGGCCCGCCCTTCGGGGGTGTGGCGGAAGCCGCCCGGCCCCTTACGGGGTGTGCCCCGGATCGCTACGTGAAGCACGTTCGACAGCTGCCCCTGGCGGACGAGTGACGACGAGGAACACGCTATGAGTGAATCCAGCGAGTGGCTCATCTACCGAGGGGCCGGCGAACCGCACGAGGGCATCGACCGGTTGCCGCCCCCGCCGCCCTGGCGGGACTTCGCGGGCCGCGGCGCCCCGGCCGCCGACGGGCGGGACGGGGGCGACGGAGAGAGCGGCGACGGCCCGGCCGGACCGGAGGGGTCGGACGGGTCGGCCGACCGCCGTCTGGGCGGCCACCGGCACATCGCCGAGCTCCACCGGCCCGGCGCCGAGGAGCTGGAGATGATCAACGCGGCGCTGTATCTGCGCCGTCCGCTGCTGGTGACCGGGAGTCCCGGCGCCGGGAAGAGCACCCTCGCCCACTCCGTCGCCCATGAGCTGGGGCTGGGCCGGGTGCTGCGCTGGCCCATCGTCAGCCGCTCGACGCTCCAGGACGGGCTGTACCGCTACGACGCGATCGCCCGGCTCCAGGACGTGCAGATCGCCGCGCACGGCGCGGGGGCCGGGACATCCGGTGCCGGGGCCGTGGAGGACGTCGGCAGCTACATCCGGCTCGGCCCGCTCGGTACCGCGCTCATGCCCTCGGACCGGCCGCGGGTCGTGCTCATCGACGAGCTCGACAAGAGCGACATCGACCTGCCGAACGACCTGCTCAACGTGTTGGAGGAGGGCGAGTTCGGCATTCCGGAGCTGGAACGGGTCGTGGACCGGCTGCCCGACGGCGAGGCGGAGGTCCTCGACGACGACGGGAAAAAGGTGAGGGTGAAGGGCGGCCGGGTCCAGTGCCGGGCCTTCCCGTTCGTGGTCCTCACCAGCAACGGCGAGCGGGACTTCCCGGCGCCCCTGATGCGCCGCTGCGTCCATCTGGAGCTGGGACGCCCCGACCACCAGCGTCTCGCCACCTTCGTACGCGCCCATCTCGGCGACGAGGCGGCGCGAGCCGGGGACGATCTCATCGCCCACTTCCTGGAGCGTTCCCGCAGCGAACTCCTGGCCACGGACCAGCTGTTGAACGCGATCTACCTCACCGACGCGGCGGCGCCCGCGGGCCGGGACCGCCTTGCCGACCTGCTCATCCAGCGACTCGACCGGCCGAGGTGATGCCGATGTCCGGTGGCGGGGCGCGGCACGGACCACAGAGCGGGGGACGCCGCCCCGACGACGGCCCCCGGGACCCGGTGGAGGGCTTCGAGGCCGCGACGGAGGCCTACGGCGCTCCGTCGCGGCCGGACGGTGCGGCACGGCTCGACGGCGCGGCACCGGGCGATGGGACGACGGCGGGCGGCGGTGGCGCGCCACCGGGTGACGGCGCGTCGCCGGACGGCGGCGGGCTGCTGGCCGCGTTCGTCGCCCGGCTGCGCGGCGCCGGGCTCGACCCCGACGCCGAGCAGCTCTGCGACGCCCTCTGGCTGGCCCGCTGGACCCGCCACCCCGACGCGCCGGACGAGGACGACGGCGGCGAGGGCGGCCGCGCGGCCTTACCGCCGCCGCCCGTCGGCCCGGACCGGGCGGACCGGCCGGAGCAACGCCCCGGCCCGCCCGTACCGGAGGGCCGCGAGGCCGGCCCCCCGCCGGACGGGGGCGGGGCCGCGGACCGGCACGACCCCGGGGACCCGGACCGCCGGGTCGCGCTCCACCCCGTGCCCCGCGCGGCCTCCCGCGCCCCGGGCCGCGACGGCGACCGTCCGCCCGGACGCGGAACCGCTCCCGCCCCCGGCGGCCGGACGAGAACGCTCGCCCTCGGCGTGCCCGCCGCCCCCGCCCTTCCCGCGCCGCTCGAACTCCAGCGGGCATTGAGGCCGTTGCAGCGCTACCGCCCCGCCGCGCCCCCGATGCGTCACATCCTCGACGAGGTGGAGACCGTCGAACGCAGTGCCCGCGCCGGAGGGTTGATCATCCCGGTCTTCCGCGGCGCGTCCCGGGGCGAGTCGCTGCTCCAGTGCGTCATGGACGCCTCGTCCTCGATGCTGGTGTGGGACCGGCTGTTCGGGGAACTCCAGGACCTGTTCGGGCAGTTGGGTGCCTTCAGGGACGTCTGGACGCGCTATCTGCATCAGGGGCCGGACGGGGCCGCCGTGGTGAGCCGCAGCCCGGACCCGGCCGCGGCGCCGCTGAGCTCCGCGGACCGGCTGAGCGACCCCACCGGCCGCCGCGTCACCCTCGTGGTCAGCGACTGCGCCGGCCCGCTCTGGCGGAGCGGACGGGCCCACCGGCTGCTGCACCACCTGGCGGGACAGGCGCCGACGGCTGTGCTCCAGCCCCTGCCGCAGCGGATGTGGAACCGTACCCGGCTGCCGGTGACCTACGGCTCGCTGTCCCGGGGCGACGGGCCGGTCGGAGCCACCGTCCTCAAGGTCACGGAGCATGCCGGAGCGGGCCCCGCCGTGCACCCGGGCGCCCTTCCCGTACCCGTGCTCCCGCCCGTGGAAGGGGCGTTGGCGGCCTGGGCGAAGCTGCTCTCGGGCACCGGCGCGGGGCAGGTGTCCGGCGCCGTCGGCTGGGTGCGGGCCGACCAGCCCCCGGCGGCCGTACAGCGCCCCGGCGACGGTCTGTCCTCGCTCCAGCTGGTCAGCCGCTTCCGCTCGACGGCCTCCCCGGCCGCCGGGCAGCTCGCCGTGTACCTCGCGGCAGCCCCGCTGCATCTGCCGGTGATGCAACTGGTGCAGCGCACCATGCTGCCGAACTCCGGCCCCTCGGAACTGGCCGAGGTCCTGCTGAGCGGACTGCTGTCACGGGCGAGGACCGAGGACGCCGCCGGGACGGACGGCGTGGCCGCCGGCCAGTGGTACGAGTTCGCGCCCGGCGTCCGCGAGGCGCTGCTCGGCCCGCTCGGCCGGGACGAGGCGCTGCTCGTGCTCAAGCACTGCTCGCAGTACATCGAGCAGCGGTTCGGCAGGGGCGGGCCGAACTTCCCCGCGCTGGCCTTCGCCCAGCTCGGCGAGGGCAGGCACGGGCCGGTGCGGCTCACCCGCACCCCCGGACCGCCCGGGCACGGAACCGGGGGCCGGACCGGACCGCAGGACGGGATCGAGGAAGGGGACGAGCACGGCGGGCCACGCGTGCCCCATCCCTTCGCCGAGGTCGCGGTCCGCGTACTGGAGCGATTCATGCCGCTGCCCGAGCAGTTCGTCGTCGACAGCGACCGGAACCGGTCCGATGCCGTCCCGCGGACACCGAACGCGGCGGTGGAGAGCGCCCGCGTCCTGCTGCGGCGCTTCGATTCGGACGGCATGGTCCAGTACCTGATCGACGCCGTGCAGCTGCTGCGCGGCGCCACCGAGCGCGAGAGCCGACCGGGCGCGGACCCGGCGCTGTGGGCGGAGTACTCGCGCTGCGTCCTGCGCCTGTGGGAGGTCCAGGGCGACGCGGAGCTGCTTCGCGAGGCCGAGTACGCCGCCGAACGGGCCGCCGCGCACCCCGGCGCCGTGCACGAACGGGCCGCCCTGGCCAAGGTGTTGCACGCCGCGGCCGACGACCGTCGGGCACGCGGTGACCGACGGGGCGCACTGGAACTGCTGCACCGCGCCGACCGGGAGTACACGGCCGCCTGCTCGGCCCCGGGACTGGAACCGGCCGAGGCCCTCCGGCTCACGCTGGAACGGGTCCGGGCCCTGGAGTCGCAGTGGCGGCTCGACGGTGATGCCTCCTCGCTCCAGGCCGCGTGCGGCATGCTGGAGGCGTTCGCCGACGTCTGGCCCGACCAGGAGAACCGGCCCGCCGCCCTGCCGCTGGCGCACGGCCGTGCGCTGCTCAAGCTCTCCGGGGCCACCGTCGACACCGAACAGTCCCGGGTCTACGCCGCCCAGGCGGCCCGCTCCCTGCGCGCGGCGCTCGGGCAGGACGGCGGCCGGCACACCCTGGGCACCGGGACGCGCATCGTGCTGGACCTGGTGGACGCCCTGCTCGGCTCCGGCGCGGAGCCGGACGAGGCGGCGACGCTGGTCGCGCAGGCCCTGGAGACCGTGCGGGATCAGCGGCTGCGGGCCTCGCTGCTCACCCGGGCCGCCCGGGTGCACGTCCTGCGGTACGAGCACACCGGGGACCCGGACGAACTCGTCGAGGCGGCCGACCGGTTCGCCCGTGCCGCGCGTGGTGTGCCGCGCGACTCGCAGGCCCACGCCGATCTGCTCGCCGAGTGGGGAGAAACCCTGCTGCGCCGGGCCCGGCTGCCGGACGGGCGCGCGCACATCGGGGCGGCGGTGAGGGTGCTGCGCGACTGCCGTACGGAGACGGCGGCGGGGGACGCGCACCAGGCCGAGCGGCTGCTGATGCTGGGCCGTGCGCTGATGCTGCGGCACCGCGCCACCGAGGACCGGGTCGACCTGCGGGAGGCCGAGCACCTCTTCGGGCTCGCCGCCCGGGAGGCGACCGAACCGCTGTCGGCGGCGGACTGCTGGCTGGAACTGGGCCTGGCCCACCTCGAAGCCGCCCGGGTGCTGGGGCGCCCCACCCGGCTCGACGAGGCGGCCGAGGCGTTCCGGAGCGCGGCCGAAGCGGCCGGCACGGCGGCGGAGGAGTCGGTCCATCCGCACCAGCGGCGGCAGGCGGTCGAGTGGTGCGCCACGGCCCACCACTGGCGGGGTACGACGTACGAGCGGGCGGGCCGGCCCCGGGCCGCCCGCGAGGCGTACCGCTCGGCCCGCCGGGAGTGGCGCGGACTGCCGGACGGCGGCGGCGCCGCGGGCGAGGAGACGGCGGCACGGCTGGCGGAGCTGGAGCGCTGACCCCGGCCCCGGCCCCGGCCGCAGCCGCGCCGGCACGCCGACGCCGCCCGCCCGCCGCGCCGGGACGTCGCCGCCCCGGGGCCGCCCGCGGCGACGGTCGCCCTCCGGCCGCCATTCTTCGCGCCGTCTGCGACCGGCGTACGACGGACACCGGTCGCCGGTCCGCCCAGGAAGGCGTAGGCGAGGCCGTGCGGGGCATCGGTACAGAAGCAGCCCGTGCGGGTACTAGTGCCGTGACCGGCGCCGACGGCACCAACGGGGTACGACGGCGGCGGGTGGCCACCGCGGTGAAGGCCGCGGCGGACGGACACCGCCACGACGCGGGCACACGCACCGATGTCAGGGACACGGACCGATGCCAGGGACACGGACCCGACGGGACGCGCTCGACGACGAGCCGATCCCCGCGGGTCCGTCGCGAGGGCACGTGCGACGGGCACACGGGGAACCACCGGCAGGACACCGGGACCACCGGACCGGCACGGGGAACCACGGGAACAACCACGGGAACACAGGGAACCACGGGACAGAACCACAGGACACAGGACACAGGGAACCAACGGGGACACGGGGAGGCATGATGAACGAGCCGACGGGAAACGGCCGGCCCGGCGCCGGGCCGCCGGACGCACCGGCCGACGGCGCGTCCGACACGGCATCCGACGAGGTGCCCGGTGGTCCGGGCGTGCTGCCCGAGCTGCTGGAGCTCGATCTGGAGACACTGCGGACGCTGGACCACCCCGTGCTCCGCGAGGTGGTCGCGGATCTGCGCGGACGCGCCGGGCAGCCGCGGGAGACGCTCTGGGGATTCACCAGCGCGTTCTGAGGCGTCCGTCCGGCCGGCCCTGCGGGCCGGCGCGCCGGCCGCACGGATCCGGCCCGGGACCCGGCCGGACGGGACGTCGTGGCCCGGACCGGGTCTGCCCGCGCGGCGGGCCGGGCAGACCCGGTCCGGGCCGGCAGCGGGGGCGGCCCCCGCGCCATGCAGCACGGGGGTGCCGGGGTGTCTCGACAGGTGACGCGGTGCCCCCGCCGGTGCGCGGACACCGTCGCGGCGGGCCGGGGGCCCTTCCCGTTCCGGCAGTTCATCGTCAAGGTGCACGGCCGGTGCAACCTGGCCTGCCGCTACTGCTACCTCTACGAGGGCCCCGACCGGACCTGGCGCGCCCGCCCGGCCGCCGCCCCGGCCGCCGTACTGGACCGCACCGCCGACCGGATCGCCGAACACGCGGCGGCCCACGCACTGCGCGACATCGCTCTCGTCCTGCACGGCGGCGAACCCCTCCTCGCGGGCGCCGACCGCCTCGCCGACCTCACCGACCGCGTCCGTGAGCTCACCCCGGCGGACTGTTCCGTGCACGCCACCGTGCAGACCAACGCGACATTGCTCACCGACGCCTGCGTGACCGTGCTCGCCCGGCACGGCATCAGCGTCGGCATCAGCCTCGACGGCGGTCTGGCCGCACACAACACCCTGCGCGTCGACCACGCCGGACGCCCCTCCTGGCCCGCGGCGTCACGCGGCGCCAGGCTCCTCGCCGACCGCCACCCCGACGCGTACGCGGGCATCCTCACCGTCGTCGACCCCCGCACCGATCCGGTCGAGACCTACGAGTCGCTGCTGTCCCTGCGCCCGCCGTCCCTGGACCTGCTGCTGCCGCACGGCAACTGGACGAACCCTCCACCGGGCCTGCCCGCCACCGGAACGCCCCGCACCGCCCCCGGCCCCGCCGCCGTCCCCGGCCCGGACCGGCCGACCCCGTACGGCGACTGGCTCGCCGCCGTCTTCGACCGCTGGTGGCGGGCCGGGCGGCGCGAGACCAGGGTCCGGCTGTTCGAGGAGTGCGTGGCCCTGCTCCTGGACCTGCCCGCTGCCACCGAGTCCCTCGGTCTCGACCCCGTCGACGCGATCGTGGTCGAGACCGACGGGACGATCGAGCAGGTCGACTCCCTCAAGTCCGCCTACGACACCGCCGCCGCCACCGGTCTCGACATCTTCCGCCACACCTTCGACGACACCCTGCGCCACCCCGGTGTCGTCGCGCGGCAGGCGGGCGCCGAGGCGCTCGCCCCCGCCTGCCGCGCCTGCCCGCTGCTGACCGTCTGCGGCGGCGGCCACTACGCACACCGCTACCGGGCGGACAACGGCTTCGCCAACCCGTCCGTCTACTGTGCCGATCTCGAACGGCTGGTGCGTCACATCGCGGACCGGCTGTCCGAAGCGACCGCAGGAGCACACCGATGAGCCCCCCACTCCCGGACCACGCCTTGCGCCGGCTCGGCCGTACGGAAGGCGACCCCGGCACTCTCCACGCCCTCGCACGCGACCAGGACACCCGCCGCCTGCTCCTCGTGCGCGCCCTGCTCGACGCGGCCGAGGACGCCCCCGCCGCGCTCTGCCCGCCCCGGGCCCTCGACCGGCTGCGGCAGGACTGGACGCTGCTGGAGACGGCGGAACGCGCCGACCGGATCGCCGTGCGCGCCGTCCTGCTCCACCCCCTCACCGGCCCCTGGGCACAACGCTGCCTGCGCGGCCTCTCCACCCCCGCGGCCGATGCCGCCGGCTCCGTTCCCGGCTCCGGACTCCGGGCCGACCTCGACCACTTGAGCGCCCTGGCCGCCGCGGCCGCGATCCGTTCCGCAACCGCGTTCACGACCCGGCTCACCGCCCACGGCGGACTCCTGTCGCTGCCCACCCTGGGCGCCCTGCGCACACCGTCCGGCCCGGTCGAACTCGACTTCGGGCAAAATGAACTGACTGTACGTCACATTTCCTGGCGTGCGCCCCTCACCGTCCATGTGCACCACGACGCGACGACCGGCGCGGCCGACCCGCGCTGGCTCCCGGTGCTCGCCCTGCCGCCCGTACGGCCCGGAGCCGCTCCCGTACCCCTGGACGACATCGACCCGTACCGCACCGACGACAGCGGGCTCCGGCACCACGGGCTGCGCGCCGCGCCCCATCTCGACGACCACGAACGCAAGGCATGGGCCGAGTCCTGGTCGCGGGTGCCGTCCCTGCTCCGCATGGGCGGCGCGCACCGGCTGACCGAGACGGCCGTGCTGCTGCGCTGTCTGGTGCCCCTCGGCCGGCCGCCCGGATCCGGGCCCGCGGGCGAGAGCGCGGCACACTGCAGCGCCACCCGGCGCGAGGCGTTCGGGGCGGTCCTCAGCAGCAGACCGGCCGACCCCGCCCGGTTCGCCGCCACTCTCGTCCACGAACTCCAGCACACCAAACTGTCCGCGCTCGCCGCGCTCGCACCGCTGCACCACGAGGACGCGACACCGCGCCACTTCGCCCCCTGGCGCCCCGATCCCAGGCCCTTCGACGGCCTCCTCCAGGGCGCCTACTCGCACCTCGCGCTCGCCGACCACTGGCAGCGGCTCGCGCTCGGAGCCCGCCGTGTCACCCACCGGGACCTCGCCTGGACCGAACACGCCCGCTGCCGCGAACAGGTCGGAGCCGTACTGCCGGTGCTGGCCGGATCGGCGGCGCTGACCCGCGAGGGCCGGGTGCTCGTCGACGAGATGATCGCCCTCTACCACCGACTGGACGATTGTCCGCCCCCCGCGGGTCATTCGGTGCGCGCAGAGGCGTACGTGGCCACCGCCAAGGTGATATGGCAGCAGAGGAACGGCCCGCGTCATCCGCGGGAGTCACCGTGAATTCCGGCCGGGGCGCTCTGGCCCCGGTGTATGTTGACAGGTCCTGTACCGAGGCAGGGAGATGGTTGAATGCCCGCAACGGGTAATGGAGTTGGGGCGATCGGCGCGCAGACCGTCACCATCAGTTTCGCCGGTTTCAACCGCGCCTGGGCGGCGTGGATCGCGGACCGTCTGGAGCGGCGTGGCGTCACCGTCGTCCAACAACGCTGGGATCCCCCGGTGGAGGCGGCGCTGGAGGAGTCGCTGCGGGATCTGACGCTGTCGCGCGGCAACGTCCTGCTGATCCTCAGCGACTGGTACTTCCAGCTGGGCCCCCGCAGCACCGCGGAGTGGAACAGGGCCCTGCGCGAGGTCGTCGCGCCGGAACCCGACCGCTTCGCCGCCGTACGCGTGACCACGTCCGCGCTGCCCGGCGCCACGTCCGTCTTCGGAGCGGCCGATCTGACCAACGTCGGCGCCGACGAGGCCGAACGACGGCTCCTCGTACGCCTGGGACTGCCCACCGAGCCGCTGGCGGACGCGGTCGAGGCCAGGCCCGGGCCCCGGTATCCGGCGGACACCCCGGAGGTGTGGGGCGGGGTGCCGCGGCGCAACACCCGGTTCACCGGCCGCGACGAACTCCTCAGCACGACGTACCAGACGCTCCAGGAAGCCGGGCCCGGCGCCGGGGTCGTGACCCTGCACGGGATGCCGGGCGTCGGCAAGACCCAACTGGCCGCGGAGTACGTCTACCGCTTCAGCTCCGAGTACGACGCCGTCTGGTGGGTGCCCGCCGACCGCCGCGCCCTCTACCGCCAGAAACTCGCCGAACTCGCCCCCGAACTGGGCCTGTCCACGGGCGCCGAGTACGGCGAACGGCTGCGCGCGGTACGCGACGCCCTGCGCCGCGGCGAACCGCACTCCCACTGGCTCCTCGTCCTGGACGGCGCCGACGAACCCGAACACATCTGGGACCTGGTGCCGACCGGCCCCGGCCACGTCCTGATCACCTCCCGCAACCGGGAGTGGCGCGAGCACAACAGCAACCTGATCGGGGTCCCCGTCTACGCCCGCGACGAGTCGGTCGCCTTCATCCGCCGACGCGCCCCGCGGCTGACCCGGGCCGAGGCCGGCCAACTCGCCGAGGCACTGGAGGACCTGCCGCTCCTCCTCGACCAGACCGCCGGCTGGCTGGGCGACTCGGACATGTCGGTGGAGGAGTACATCGGACTCCTCGAAGGAGGCATCGACCAGGACGTCGTCAAGGTCTCCGCAGACTTTCCGCTCGCCTTCCAGACCGCCTGGTCGATACTGCTGAACAAGCTCAGGGACACCGTCCCGGAGTCCGTCGACCTGCTGCGCCTGTGCAGCTTCTTCGCACCGGGCTCCATCCCCGTACGGCTGCTGAGGGAAATGCCGCCCGGCGAACTGCCGGAACAGATCTCCGGACTGATGAACGACCCGCTGCTGTGGAACAGGGCGATCGCCCAGCTCCGCCAGTACTCCGTGGTCCGCCTGGAGTCCCACGAGACGGCCGGTGAGGAGGCGTCGTCCGGCGAAGCCCTCTACATGCACCGCATGGTCCATCAGATCATCGGCAAGGACATGCCGGAGAGCGACCGCCGGGAGTTCATCGACGTGGTCCGCCGGGCCCTCGCCGCGGCAGACCCCGGCCGCCCCACCGACACCCGGCTGTGGCCCGCCTATGCCGAGATCACCCCGCACCTGAAATGGGCCGACGTGCTCAGGAGCACCGACCCCTCGGTGCACACCCTGGTGCTCAACTGCCTGCGCTACATGTACCTCTCCGGGGAGTACCGGGCCGGGATCAAGCTCGGCGCACGTGCCATGGAGACCTGGCGGGAGCTCCTCGGCGAGGACCACCCCAGGCTCTGGGACCTGCGGTACCACTACGCCAACCTGTTGCGGGCCGTCGGAGAATACGCCGAGACGGAGGCCATCGAGCGGGCCGCGGTCGACCACCTGCGCGCCGAACGCGGCCCCCAGGACCTGGAACACCTCCGCGCCGCCGGAGGGCTCGCCGCCGACCTGCGCGGACTGGGACGGTACGACGAGGCCATGGAGATCTCCGGCTGGATCCTCGGCGCCTACCGCGAACTCCTGGGCGACCAGGACTCGCGCACCCTCAACGCACAGAACAACCTGGCCGTCTCGCTGCGCCTGCTGGGCCGGTACGAGGAGTCGCTGGAGCTCAACCGGAGCACCCTGGACGCCCGGCGTCGGCTGCTGCGCCCGCGCCACAGCTGGACGCTCTACTCGGAGATCAACTACGCCACCGACCTGCGGCTGCTGGGCCGGTACGGCGAAGCCCTGTCGCTCCAGAACCAGAGCGTCCGGGTGCACCGGCTGGTCATGGGGGCCGACAACCCGCAGACCCTGCGCGCCGAACACAACCTCGCGCTCAGCCAGTACCGTTCGGGAGACCGCGGCAGGGCCGGCGAACTCTTCACCCGGGTGCTGGAACGGGCCGAACGCGTCCTGGGCGAGAACGACCCGCTGACGATGATGTCCGCGGCCGGCCAGAGCTTCTTCGCCCGCGAGCACGCCGACATCGACCAGGCCAGGGCCATAAGCGCACGGGTCGTCACCGGATATGTGGCCATGCTCGGCGACCAGCACCCCTACGTGGCGGGGACCCGGGCCAACCACGCGCTGATCCTGCGCAACGTGGGCGAACGGGACCACGCGCACGCGCTCCTGGAGGAGGCGCTCGCCGACATGACCCGGGCCGTGGGGGAGAACCACCCCTGGACACTGGGCTGCGCGATCAACGCCTCGGCGCTGCGCAACCTGGTGGGGGACCCGGAGTCCGCCGCCGCGCTCACCGAGTCGGTCGTCGTCCGGGCCGTCGAAGTCCTCGGCCGGACGCATCCGCTGACCCTGTCCGCCCGGATCGCCCACGCCGCGGACCTGCGCGGACTGCGGGAACGGCAGCGGGCGGACAAGATCGAGACGGAGGCACTGGGAGACCTGGAGACCACCCTGGGCGCCCAGCACGTGCACACGGTCTCGGCCCGCTCCCGCAACCGCCCGTACTGGGACTTCGAACCCCAGATGATCTGAACCGCGCCGGTGTGCGCCGGTCCGGGCCGATGCGTGCTGGTCCGCCCCGGTGCGCCAGCCCGGGCCGGTGCGGCGCCGGGCGCGTCCGCGCACCCGCCGAGGAGCCCGCACACGCCGGGGGCCCGGTCCCGCGATCGACTCGCGGGACCGGGCCCCTCGTGCGTGCTTCAGCCGGTCAGGCCTCGAAGACCTCGGCGATCAGCTGCGCCTGCTCGGCCTGGTGGCGCTTGGCCGAGCCGACCGCCGGGGAGGAGCTGTGCGGCCGCGAGATGCGGCGCAGGCGCTCACCGTGCGGGACATCGGCACCGACGGCCAGGTCCAGGTGGTCGATCAGGTTCAGGGCGATGAACGGCCAGGCACCCTGGTTGGCCGGCTCCTCCTGCGCCCAGAGGTACTTCTCGGCGTTCGGGTACTTGGCGATCTCGGCCTGGATCTCGGCACCCGGCAGCGGGTACAGGCGCTCCAGACGGATGAACGCGATGTCCGTGGCGCCGCGCTTCGCGCGCTCGGCCTCCAGGTCGTAGTAGACCTTGCCGGCGCAGAAGACGACCTTGCGGACGTCCTCCGGCTTCACCGTGTCGTCGCCGATCACCGGGCGGAAGCCGCCGGTGGTGAACTCCTCCGCCTTCGACGCGGCCGCCTTGAGGCGGAGCATCGACTTCGGGGTGAAGACGACCAGCGGCTTGTGGTGCGGGTTGTGCACCTGCCACCGCAGGAGGTGGAAGTAGTTCGACGGCAGGGTCGGCATGGCGACCGTCATGTTGTTCTGCGCGCACAGCTGGAGGAAGCGCTCCGGGCGGGCGGACGAGTGGTCCGGGCCCTGGCCCTCGTAGCCGTGCGGCAGCAGCAGCGTGACGCCGGAGGTCTGGCCCCACTTCTGTTCGGCCGAGGAGATGAACTCGTCGACGACGGTCTGGGCGCCGTTGACGAAGTCGCCGAACTGGGCCTCCCAGATGACCAGCGACTCCGGGCGGGTCAGCGAGTAGCCGTACTCGAAGCCCATCGCCGCGTACTCGCTGAGCAGCGAGTCGTAGACGGTGTAACGGGCCTGGTCGTCGGAGAGGTAGAGCAGCGGGGTGTAGTCCTCGCCGGTCACCTGGTCGACGAGGACCGCGTGACGCTGCCCGAAGGTGCCGCGGCGGGAGTCCTGGCCGGCGAGCCGGACCGGGGTGCCCTCCATCAGCAGCGAACCGATGGCCAGGGTCTCGCCCATGCCCCAGTCGATCGTGCCGTTCTCCACCGAGGCGGCGCGGCGCTGCATCTGCGGGAGCAGACGCGGGTGGACGGTGATCCGCTCGGGGATGTCGACCTGGGACTCCGCGATGACCTTCACGACCTCCGAGGAGACCGCGGTGTTCACGGCGACCGGGAACTCGGGCCGGGCCTCGGTGGTGTGCGCCGGGGCCGGGAGCGAGGTGGCCTCGCGGACCTCCGCGAAGACCTTCTCCAGCTGGCCCTGGAAGTCCTGGAGTGCCTGCTCGGCCTCTTCCAGGGTGATGTCGCCGCGGCCGATGAGGGACTCGGTGTAGAGCTTGCGCACCGAGCGCTTCTTGTCGATCAGGGTGTACATCTGCGGGTTGGTGAACTCCGGGTTGTCGCCCTCGTTGTGACCGCGGCGGCGGTAGCAGATGAGGTCGATGACGACGTCCTTGTTGAACGCCTGCCGGAACTCGAAGGCCAGCCGGGCGACCCGGACCACGGCCTCGGGGTCGTCGCCGTTGACGTGGATGATCGGCGCCTCGATCATGCGGGCCACGTCCGTGGCGTACATCGAGGAGCGCGAGGACTCCGGGGCGGCGGTGAAGCCGACCTGGTTGTTGATCACCACGTGCACGGTGCCGCCGGTGCGGTAGCCGCGCAGCTGCGACATGTTGAGCGTCTCGGCGACGACGCCCTGGCCCGCGAAGGCCGCGTCGCCGTGGAGCGCGATGGGCAGGACCGTGAAGTCCGTGCCGCCCTTGTTGATGACGTCCTGCTTGGCGCGGACGATGCCCTCCAGGACCGGGTCCACCGCCTCCAGGTGCGAGGGGTTGGCGGCCAGCGAGACCTTGATCTGCTCGCCGTCCAGACCGGTGAAGGTGCCCTCGGCGCCCAGGTGGTACTTCACGTCGCCGGAGCCGTGCATCGACCGGGGGTCGAGGTTGCCCTCGAACTCGCGGAAGATCTGCGCGTACGACTTGCCGACGATGTTCGCCAGCACATTCAGCCGGCCGCGGTGGGCCATGCCGATGACGACCTCGTCGAGGCGGGCCTCGGCGGCGGAGTCGATGACCGCGTCGAGCAGCGGGATGACGGACTCGCCGCCCTCCAGCGAGAACCGCTTCTGGCCGACGTACTTGGTCTGCAGGAACGTCTCGAACGCCTCGGCGGCGTTGAGCCGGCGCAGGATGCGCAGCTGCTCCTCGCGCTCCGGCTGCGGGGTGCTCGTGCGCTCGACCCGGTCCTGGATCCACTTGCGCTGCTTCGGGTCCTGGATGTGCATGAACTCGATGCCGGTGGTGCGGCAGTACGACTCGCGCAGCACACCGAGGATGTCGCGGAGCTTCATCAGCGACTTGCCGGCGAAACCGCCGACCGCGAAGTCCCGCTCCAGGTCCCACAGGGTGAGGCCGTGCTCGGTGATGTCCAGGTCGGGGTGCTTGCGCTGGCGGTACTCCAGCGGGTCGGTGTCGGCCATGACGTGGCCGCGGACCCGGTAGGAGTGGATCAGCTCGAAGACCCGCGCCGCCTTGGTCACGTCGTTGTCGTGCGAGGCGTCGATGTCCTTGAGCCAGCGGACCGGCTCGTAGGGGATGCGCAGCGACTTGAAGATCTCGTCGTAGAAGTCGTTCTCGCCGAGCAGCAGCTGGGAGACGATGCGCAGGAACTCGCCGGACGCGGCGCCCTGGATGACGCGGTGGTCGTACGTCGAGGTCAGGGTCATGACCTTGGAGATGCCCAGCTTGTTCAGGGTGTCCTGGGAGGTGCCCTGGAACTCGGCGGGGTACTCCATGGCGCCGACGCCCATGATGAGGCCCTGTCCGGGCATCAGGCGGGGCACCGAGTGGACGGTGCCGATGCCGCCGGGGTTGGTCAGCGAGGCGGTGACGCCGGTGAAGTCGTCCATGCCGAGCTTGCCGCTGCGGGCGCGGCGGACGATGTCCTCGTACGCCTGCCAGAACTCGAAGAAGTTGAGCGTCTCGGCCTTCTTGATGGCCGCGACGACCAGCTGGCGGTCGCCGTTCGGCTTGACCAGGTCGATGGCCAGACCGAGGTTGACGTGCTCCGGCTTGACCAGGGTCGGCTTGCCGTCCTTCACCGTGAAGGAGTGGTTCATCGACGGCATGGCCTTGAGGGCCTGCACCATCGCGTAGCCGATCAGGTGCGTGAAGGAGATCTTCCCGCCCCGGGCGCGCTTGAGGTGGTTGTTGATGACGATGCGGTTGTCGAACAGCAGCTTCACCGGGACCGCGCGCACGGACGTGGCGGTCGGCAGCTCCAGCGAGGCGTTCATGTTCTTCGCGACGGCGGCCGACGGACCGCGCAGCGTCACGTACTCCGGGCCCCCGGGGGCCTCGGTGGCCGGCGCGGCGGCGGGCTTGGCCGGGGCCTTCGCGGCGGCCTTCGCCGGTGTGGCGGGCGCGGCCGGGGCGGCGGGCGCGGCCGGGGCGGCCTGCGCGGGCGCTGGGGCCGCCGGGGCCGCGGGGGCCGTCGGAGCCTTCGCGGCGGGAGCCGGGGCCGGGGCCGGGGTGGCCTGGGGTGCGACGGCCGGTGCGGCGGCGGCCGGGATGCCGGGAACGGGCTTGTCCGCCGTGCCGGACGCCCCCGGCTTGTAGTCGGCGAAGAAGTCCCACCAGGCACGATCGACCGAATTCGGGTCCTGGAGGTACTGCTGGTAGATCTCGTCGACGAGCCACTCGTTGGGGCCGAAAGCGGCAGCCGGGTCGGTACCCGGGGCGGCTTGATCGGTCGAGATGCTCGAGTTACTGGGGGACTGAGACGACACGGCGGCAACCGCCCTCTTCCGCTTCACAAGGTGATGGACAGCGGAAAACAAGGCTACGCCTCCCGGGCCGTTCCATGCAGGCCGGGCCGCCCTTCGTCGCGCAAGTCACATCGAAAGGCGGGTTTCGGCGCAGGGATTGGCGGGAAACAAGCCTGGTTCCGCTGCACTACGGGGCACGCAGGGCCGCGGCTACGACCCCCCTGGACCGTACCCCTGAAAGCGAGCACGCAGAACGTGCCCTTCCAGTTCGAAGCCTATGTCAACCTCGCGGTTGCGATACCCCTGGAAGGGTGACACGAATGCGGCAACCGCGAGCGGATTCGGCCACGCCGATGTGTCCGCCGTGCAGATCCACCGCCCAGCGGGCGATCGCCAGGCCCAGCCCCGTGCCGCCGTCGCTGCCGGGACCGTGCGGGGAGGACACCTCGCCGCGGTTGAACCGCTCGAAGACGCGGTACCGCTCCGACTCCGGAATACCCGGTCCCTCGTCCAGCACCTCCAGGAGCAGGGACTCCGGCCCGTCCCCGCGCCGGGCCAGCACCTGGACCCGGCCGTGCGGCGGGCTGTGCTTGACGGCGTTGTCGATCAGATTGGCCACCACCTGGTGCAGCCGTTCCGTGTCCGCGTACGCGGTCAGCTCGGGCGGCGACACGTCCAGCGCCAGGGCCACGTCCTTGCGGCTGTGATGCCCCGAACCGGAGGACAGGTGGCGGTGCGCGGCGGCGAAGCTGTTCGCCTCCTTCAGCACCCCCGACAGGTACGGCCACACCTCGAAGCGGCTCGCCTTCAGCGTCACCACCCCGTTGTCCAGCCGGGACAGGTCCAGCAGCGTCTCCACCAGCCTGCCGAGCCGCTCGGTCTGCTTCAGCGCCGTCCGCATCGTCTCCGGATCGGCCGAGGAGACCCCGTCCACGACGTTCTCCAGCACCGCCCGCAACGCCGCGATCGGTGTGCGCAGCTCGTGCGACACGTTCGCCACCAGCTCCTTGCGGTGCCGGTCCACGGCCTCCAGGTCGTCCGCCATGCGGTTGATCGTCTGGGCCAGGTCGCCGAGCTCGTCGCGCCGGTCGGCGCCGCTCACCCGTCTGGTGTAGTCGCCGTGCGAGATCGACCGGGCCACCGTCGTCATCTCGTCCAGCGGCGCCGTCAGGCCGTGTGCCACGAACTGCGTGATCAACAGGGTCGCGATCACCGAGAACACCGTGATGAACCGCAGCTCCGTCCTGGTCCGCAGCGCCACCATCAGCAGCCCGGTGGTGATGAACACCGAGACCACCACGAGCGTGCCCAGCTTGGCCTTGATCGAGAAGGGGCGCAGTCCGGAACCGGGCCGGGAAGAGCCGGGCCGGGGCGACCCGGACCGGGTCGGGCCGGGCCGGGTCATGGGACCGGGGTCTCCAGCGCGTAGCCGACACCGTGCACGGTACGGATCCGCTCCGCGCCGATCTTCCGGCGCAGCGCCTTGATGTGGCTGTCGACGGTACGGGTGCCGGAGGCGTCCGCCCAGTCCCAGACCTCGGCCAGCAGCTGCTCCCGGGAGAGCACGGCCCGCGGTGTGTTCGCCAGGCAGACCAGCAGGTCGAACTCGGTCGGCGTGAGGTGGACGTCCTCGGCGCGCACCCGGACCCGGCGCTGCGCGTGGTCGATCTCCAGCTCGCCCAGTCGCAGGATGCCGCTGCGCGGCGTGACCGCGGCCAGTGCCGCCCGCTCGACCCGGCGCAGCAGGACGTGTACCCGGGCCGCGAGCTCGCGCATCGAGAACGGCTTGGTCATGTAGTCGTCGGCGCCGACGCCCAGCCCGACCAGCATGTCGGTCTCGTCGTCCCTGGCGGTCAGCATCAGCACCGGCACAGGCCGTTGGGCCTGCACCCGGCGGCAGACCTCCAGGCCGTCGAAGCCGGGGAGCATGATGTCGAGGACCATCAGATCGGGCTGCCACGCCTCGGCCGCGTCCACGGCCGCGGGCCCGTCGAGTGCCGTCTGCACCAGAAAGCCCTCGGCCCGCAGCCGGGCGGAAATGGCTTCGACGATCGTGGCGTCGTCCTCGACCACCAGCACCCGGCGCTGAGCGCCCGGGGTGGCCGCGACGCCGTTGTGGGTGGTGTGTGTCTGTTCCATCGCCCCGCCCCTGCCCGCCCTCACGGGGGCCATTCCCCGGGGCGCGCGGTCTTCGCTTGTGGATTTCATGGGTGATCCCGTCACCGGTCAGCAGCGTAAAGGCAGCGGGCCGTTCTCGGCTACGCAGGGTGTAACGGCCAGGGCGCGGCGGAGTGGTGGAGTGTCGGCCTTGTGGCGCTTGGCCCCCGGGTGTCCGGGGGCCGAGCGGGGCCGGCGGGCCTCCTCAGGCTGTCCGGATCGCGAGATGCACCACGTCGGGAACACCTCGGGCAACGCTGACCTCTTCCGTACGTACACCGCTGAATCCGGCATTCCGCAGGGCCTGTTCGAAGTCGGCGGACGGCTGGGCGGACCACACCGCGAGAACCCCGCCCGGTGTCAGCCGCTCCCGGCAGTCCGCCAGACCGGCGGGGGAGTACAGGCTCGTGTTGTCCTCGGTGACCGTCCAGTCCGGCCCGTTGTCGATGTCCAGGCACAGCGCGTCATAACGGTCCGTAGTCGTCCGTAGGTACGCGACGAGGTCCCGCGTCAGGATCTCGGTGCGCGGATCGGCGAGCGCCGCGCCGGAGATCCGGGCCAGCGGACCCTTGAGGTGCCAGTCCACGATCGCCTGCTCCCGCTCGACGACGGCGATTCGTCCCCACCGGGGTTCGGCGGCGGCCCGGACGAGCGAGAAGCCGACTCCGAGCCCGCCGATGAGCACCGCCGGGTCCGGGCGGCCGTCGGGCAGCGCGGCCAGCGCCGCGTCGATCAGCAGCCGCTCGGAGCGCCCGTCCGAGGTGTCCATGAGGAAGCACCCGTTGGCGATGATCTCGAAGTCGTCCCCGCGTCCCCGCAGCGCCACCTCGCCGTACGGGCCATCGCGGCGGTCGAGCGTGACGGGGGCGTGGGTGTCGGGGCCGATGCTGTCGGGCATGGTGCGGATCTCCGGTGACGGACGGACGGGTTCCCCGCCATCCTGGCCGGTCGGGACGGCCCCCGGCCAGCCGGCCACCGGTCCTGTCCGGGGTGTCGCCGTGCCCGTCCGGGGTAGCGTGCACTGTCGGACAGGTCGGAGGGATGTGTTCCGGTTGTCCGCGGGCCGGGCCGGGCGCGACGCCTGTCCGCGGGCCGGGCCATGACGGTACGGGGCGATCGCGGAGGGTGGGACGTTGCCGGCGTTGTCTCGGGGACGGAACGGAGAAGGGCCGCACGCGGCGCACGGGGCGACGGACGGCGCGACGCACGGGGCGACGAGCCGGGCCGGGGCCGGAGAGAGCGACGGGGAGCGCGGTGCGGCGCCGCTGCTCGACGGCTTACCGCGCCAGCGCCGTACCGAGGAACCGGCGGACGGCGCGCCCGCTCGCGCCGCTGTCACCGCCCCCGCGTCCGTGTCCTCCTCCGTCTCCGGTTCGCCGACGTCCGTCGCGTCCTTCGCGTCCGTCGCGTTCGCGCCGCGCCGGGCCCGGTGGGCGCGACTGCTGCCGACCCCCACCGGCACTCCGTTCACCTTCGGGTACCTGCTGGTGCTGGCCGCCACGTCCCTCTTCATGGCGCACGCCGATCCGCACACCGTCGACGAGCTGCTGAGCGCGTCGAGCACGGACGTCGCGCACCTCGGCCGGACCCCGTTGCTCGTGCTGGGCGCCAGTGCCCTGTGGGTCGTGGACGGGTTCGCCTCCCCGTACGTCTTCGGCTTCGCCCTCGTCATGACCGCCCTGGAACGCCGCATCGGCGGGTGGCGCACCGCCGGGGTGTTCCTGCTCGGCCATGTCGTGGCGACGCTCGCCACGGAGATCCCGGTCGGGCTGTCCGTGGTGGCCGGACACCTGCCGAGGTCCTCGCTGCACCGGCTCGACTACGGCATCAGCTTCGGGCTGATGGCGAGCGTCGGCGCACTCGCCGGGCTGCTCACGCCGTGGCTGCGGGCGCTGGTGCTCGGCGGGGTCGGCGCGATGCTGCTGAACGATCTCCTCCGGCTCGCCGACCCCCTGGCCGACTGGGGACACCCGCTGGCACTGCTGCTGGGCGTGGCCTGCTGGCCGCTCCTGCGCCGGACCGGGGGCGGGAGCGGGGGCAGCGGGGCGGGCGGCCGGGCTGAGCGCGCGGGACGCGCGGTCCCGGGGCGGCCTGGGTGAGCGTGCGAGGCGCGCGGTCCCGGGACCGGGGCGGGCGTGCGGGAAGCGCGGTCCGGGAGTTCCGGCCCGCTGCTCAGTCGCCGTCGCCGCCGCTGTCGCCCCCGCCCCCGCCCCGGCTCCCGCGCTTCTGGGAGCGGCGCACCAGCTCGCCCGCGGCGAGCGTCACGTGCGCCACGCCGCGGGCCCAGCGCGGTCCGCCGCGGTCCGCCCACACGACGCACACGCATCCGCCGACGGCGAGCGCCAGGACCCCGACCAGTACCAGAACAGCCATGCTTCCCCCTCGGTATCCGTATGGTTCCGGGATCCTCTCAGGTCGCGAAGGGTGGCTGCCAAGCGGTGCGGCATGCGGCGGAACGGCCGGACGGTGCGGCCGTGGCGGACGGCGTCCGTCTGATCGCTCACGGCGAACAGGACTCGGGGAACAATGACGGACTCAGAAGCATTGAGTCTCAGCAGCGCAACTTGACTGCCGAAGGGGAGATCATGGCTACCGAGTCCAACGCGGTCACTTCGCTCGTCCTTCCCGTGCTGCCGCTCGACGACGAGGTCGTGCTGCCCGGGATGGTGGTGCCTCTGGAGCTGTCCGACGCCGATGTGCGGGCCGCCGTGGAGGCCGCTCAGGCCGCGGCCCGTGAGAGCGGGGGCAAGCCCGAGGTGCTGCTGGTGCCCCGGATCGACGGGACGTACACCGGCACCGGTGTCATCGGCACGGTCGAGCATGTCTTGAACGGGGTTCGTCGAGGCGTCGCTGGCGGACCCGGAGACCGGGGCGTCCGGACTGACCCTCACCGGTCAGCTCGGCGACGTGATGAAGGAGTCCGCGCAGATCGCGCTGAGCTTCCTGCGGTCGCACGGCGCGGAACTGGAACTGCCGGTCGCGGACCTCAAGGACCGCGGCGTGCACATCCACTTCCCGGCGGGCGCGGTCCCCAAGGACGGCCCGAGCGCGGGCATCACGATGACCACGGCCCTGGCCTCGCTGCTCTCCGGGCGGCTGGTCCGCACGGACGTGGCGATGACCGGCGAGGTCTCGCTGACCGGGCGGGTGCTGCCGATCGGCGGCCTGAAGCAGAAGCTGCTGGCCGCTCACCGGGCCGGGATCACCACCGTGGTGATCCCCAAGCGGAACGAGGCCGACCTGGACGACGTCCCGGCCGAGGTGCTGGACACGCTGGAGGTCCACCCGGTGACGGACGTCCGCCAGGTGCTGGAGATCGCCCTCGCGCCCGCCTCCGCCGCCAGGCCCGGGGAGAGGATCCCGGCCGCGGCGTAGCCGCCACGGCGTGACGGACGTGGCACCACGCACGCGACCGGTACGGACGGCCCGCCTCCCCGGCACGACGGGTGGGCGGGCCGTTCCGCGTGCCCCGGGGCGGGACTTGGGGGGCAGCTCAACCGTCAGGGGCGGTAGACCGTCCCCGGGACCGGCTCGGCGGGGGCCATCAGCTGGGGGACGGTGACGAAGGTGTAGCCCCGCTCCTTCAGCGTGTCGACGATGCTCGGCACGGCGGGCACCGTTCCGTCGTAGATGTCGTGCAGCAGGATGATGCCGTCCTTGCTCGCCTGGTCCAGGATGCGCTTCTCGATCAGCGCCGAATCCGTCGTCGAGTAGTCCTTGGCGGTGGCGCTCCACAGCACCTGGGCCAGCCCCAGTTCCTTGCTGATCTCCGCGACGGTCTCGTCGGTGCGGCCCTGCGGCGGGCGCATCAGGCGCGGCTTCTTCCCGGTGATCTCCGCTATCGCGTTCTGGGTCTTCTCCAGCTCGGTCCGTATGGCGGCCGGCTTCTGCTCCGTCAGGATCCCGTGCGTCCAGGTGTGGTTGGCCACCTCGTGGCCCTCGGCGGCGAGCCTGCGCACGGTGTCCGGGTACTTCCTGACGTGGTTCTTGCCCAGCAGGAAGAAGGTCGCGTGCACCTTCTTCTCCTTGAGGATGTCGAGCAGGCGCGGGGTGTCCTTGCCCGGCCCCGCGTCGAAGGTCAGGGCTATGCATTTCGCCTTGCGGCAGTCCACCGGCCCGAAGGTGCCCTTGGCGTCGGAGCCCGCGTCGGCGCGCGCGTCCGAGGGCGCGGTGGTGTCCGAGGAGCAGCCGGCCAGCGTCAGGGTGAGTGCCGTCACAAGGACGGCGGCCAACGCCGTACCGGTCGACTTCGTCTTCAAGAACAAGGCGGGTCACTCCTCCGTAGCTCGGCCGGGCGCGCGATGCGCGGCGGAACGGACTATACATACGGTGTATACACGACATGTGTATGGGCTTGGGGAGGGGCAGGGGCGGCGGGGGCGGTAACGACCTGGGGAGCAATAGGGAGTGGATCAGCGAGCGGCGTCGTGCGGCTTCGAATCCAAGGCGGAGAAGGGAGACGGATGGGGTCTCCCCTGCTCGAAAGCAGCTGAGAGCTCGGGGAAGGGGCGTCGGTGACCGACGACAACGCGGGAGGCGGAGTCGCAGGGCGTCGGGAGCCCGCTCCTTGTTGCTCCCCAGGTCGTAAGTGACGGAAGGGGCCGAGCCCCCGGTGACGGGTGGTCACCGGGGGCTCGGCCGGGGTGGAACGGTGTGGTGTGCGGGCGCGCAGGACGGGTGCGGCGGTCGCGGCTCAGCGGCTCGATGGGCCGTGCCGGTCGCGGTCTCGGCGGCTCGCGGTGGGGTCTCGCTCGCGGCGTGGAGCCCGGCTCAGCCGTTCGCGAGGGCCTGCAGACGGTCGTAGGCGCCGTTGAAGCGGTCGTGGTCGCCCACGTACGGGCCGGACTCGGTGTACTGCCACATCGTGTAGAAGCCCCAGCCGGCCGGGAGTTCACCGACCGTGGTGTTGTAGCGGGCCACCCACAGCGGGTTGGTGGCGCCGAAGCTCGCGTTGTTGCCGGTGCAGGTCTTCCACCAGCTGGTCGCGGTGTAGATGACCGCGTCGCGTCCGGTGCGCGCCTTGTACGTGTTCACGAAGTCGCGGATCCAGGACACCATGGCCGACTGGCTCTTCCCGTAACACTGGTCGCCGTACGGGTTCCACTCGATGTCGAGCACGCCGGGCAGGGTCTTGCCGTCCCGCGACCAGCCGCCTCCGTGGTCCACGAAGTAGTTGGCCTGCGCGGCCCCGCTCGTCGTGTTCGGGGTGGCGAAGTGGTACGAGCCCCGGATCATGCCGATGTTGTACGAGCCGTTGTACTGCTGCGCGAAGGACGGGTTCGTGAAGTACGTGCCCTCGGTGGCCTTGACGTAGGCCCACTTCACGCCGCTGTTCCAGAGCGTCGCCCAGTCGACGTTGCCCTGGTGGCCGCTGACGTCCACGCCTTCGGTCTGCACGGCGCGCGTGTCGCGGGGCAGTCCGCCCTGGCCGTCGTGGGCGGCGACGCCCATGCCCATCGTGGCCGTGCCGCGGGCGGGCTTGCGGGCGGCGGCGTCGGGGGAGCCCGTGGCGCTCGCCGCGCCGGGCAGGGTGAGAAGGAGGGAAAGAGCTGCGAGGAGGGTCCCCGCGGCGGCGAAGCGCGAGCGGCGGGACGTTCCGGATCCGGATCTGAGCACCGGCATGTGACTGCCTCCGAGGCGTTGGTGGGGGGGACGTGCTGATCCAGGGGGAGCCGGGTGCACCCCCTGCCGGCATGCCATGGTGTGAACATGCCAGACGTGACGCTACGCACGTAGACCCGTGCTTCGGAAGAGGGCCTGGGCGCCGCCGGTGGTCTAGGCCTGCGAAATACTGGTCGAGCTGCGGCGATGACCAGTGGCGGAAGAAACTTTCAGCGTTGGAAAAGCTTCATGAGGGGTGTTGACGTGCACGGGAGCGAAAGCGGTAGTGAACGCGGCGCGACCAGTGAAAGTGGTGTGGACCACGCATTCCTCGCTCTGGAGCGGGAGTTGGCCGTCTTCCTGCGCCGGGCACGCGCCAACTCCGGCGAGATGGCGCGCGAGGTCCATCCCGAACTGGAGTCCGCCGCCTACGGCCTGCTCGTACGGCTGGAGTCCGCCGGGCGGCAGCGGGCCACCGACCTCGCGGCCTACTTCGGCGTCGGCAAGGCGACCGTGAGCCGTCAACTGCGCGCCCTGGAGAGCCTCGGACTGGTGGCGCGCGAGCCCGATCCGGCCGACGGGCGAGCCTCCCTCGTCCACCTCACCGAGGAGGGGCTGGCCCGCTACCGCAGTGTCCGCGACGCCCGCCGTGACCGCTACGTGCGCAAGCTCGCCGACTGGGACCGGGACGAGGTCGCCGAACTGGCCCGGCTGCTGCACCACTTGAACGCCCGCGCCGAGGACTGAGCCGGGCCCGCTCCCGGCCTGCGCCCTGTTCGCTCGTCGCCCCGGCCTGCGCTCCGTTCGTACGCCGCCGCGGCCCCCCGCTCGTGTGTCGTCGGCGCTCTGCCCGTGTGCGGCCCAGGGCCGGACGGCGGGTGCGGGCGGGCACGGGGGCGTGTCTCGATATGTGGGGTGCGTACGCCTGGTGCGGGACGCGCACTCCGGCGCGTTCTCGCCTGGCACGGCATGCCTCGCCCCGCCCGACCCCGCACGGCATGCCGTCACAGCGTCACGCAGACCGCCGTCGCGTCGTCGTGCTTCTTGGCGCGGCGCAGACGCACGCGATCCGTGTCCGCGTCCTCCAGCGCCCTGACCCGGCCGATCAGCGCATCCGGTCCCTCCTCGCGGAGCACCGCGAGGCAGTCCGCCCAGTCGCCCTCGCGGAACGTCCCGGTCCAGCGGGCCGCGCCGTCGGTCAGCGCCGCCACCGTCCGTACGCCGGCGAGCGGGGTGCGGCCGGTGACCGCGCGGGCCGCCACCGAGGGGTCGGCCGCGGCGGTGAAGAAGCCGCCCTCCTTGTTCCGCAGCCGCGCGTCCACGGTCGCCGCGTCGGCCAGCGAGCCCGGCGGCAGCCGATCCAGGCGGTCGTCGACAAGAGGGCGTACGGTCCCGTCGGACAAACCGAACAATAGTACGGAATCGGAGAGCACCAAGTGCTCGATCTCCTGTTCGCCCCAGCGCGCCATGGCGACCGTCGCCTGCGGCGTCCGAACGTGAGAAAGGTCACACGGCAGGTCGTGGGCCTCGGCCGTGCGCCGAATGGACTCGGTCAGGATCTCCTGGAGGCTCAGATCTCGTCGTGAACTGGACAGTTCGAGCAGTGAACCGCCCAGTCGAGCGGTGAACCAGGGGACGGAGTGAACGCAGCCGTCATCGCCCGGCGGTGGGGTCACCCCATCGAGCAGAACCAGTGTTCCGCCCCGGCCGGAGGCGGGCAGGGCGGTGGCGGCCCAGTCCTCGTTCGGGCGGTCGGCGCAGCCGGCGACGGTGGCGAGTTCGATGCGCATGCGGCCAGTCTGCATGATGTCTTCACGGCCCCTGCATATGGCCGAAATTGGCCTATATCGTCAGGTCAGGGGCGTGCGCCGAGCGGAAGCGGAGGCTCCGTGCCGCGTGCGGGCGGACATCCTGCCAAAGCCTGGACCGAAGATCCAGCTGACGGGCCAGGTGTGGCCGGGGGGCTTCCAGGGGAGACTTGTTCGTCAACTCTGGAGTGATGTTCACTCGTTCGGATGGCGGAGCGGTTGATGCGCGCCCCCTTCTCAAAAGCACTGGAATGGTCAGAAGCCGTACCAGGGGTCGGGGCGCTCGCTCACGCGTGACCGCGCGTCACCTCTGCTTCAAGGGCGGACGAGTCAAGATTGCGAGCACCGGTGCAGAAGAAGCGGCCTCGGAGCAAGGACGGCAAGAACAGCGGTTCCGGGGCGACGCCCCCGGCACCCGCCGAGAGTGCGAGCACCCGACGAGCCGTGCGTGTGCGCAGCCGGCTGGTCGCCGGTGTCGCGGTCGTCGGAGTCACTGTCATCGCCGCGGGCGCCCCGGCGATCCTCGGCGCCTCCGCCGACCTGAACGAGTCGCAGCGGCTGGTCACCCTCGCCGAGTTGAACCAGCAGACGATCGCGCTCGCGCACGCCCTGGCGGACGAACGCGACGACGCCGTCGCCCGCATCGCGGCCGGCCGTGACGGGAAGTCCGGGGAGAAGAAGGGCGACTCCGGCGCCCGCGTCGACCGGCAGGTGGACGAGATCAGGTCGGCCGCCCCCGCCGCGCTGCGCCGCGATCTCGCCACCATCCCGTCCCTGCGCCGTGACGTGCTCAGCGGCAAGGGCACGGTGCTGGAGGCCCACCAGGCGTACTCCGAGATCATCGCCAAGCTCCAGGACGTGGCCGCCGAACTCGCGGAGAAGACCCCGCCGCGCGCAGCCGACGCCACCCGCGCCCCGCTGGACCTCGGCCGGGCCACCGAGCAGGCGTCCGCCACCCGCGGGCTGCTGGTCGCCGCGCTCTCCGTACCCCGGGCGGCGACGAGCCCGCAGTTCGACCCGGTCACCGGCCTGCCCGTGCAGAACCAGGACGGGGGTGGCGGCAAGGACGACCGCACCCGTGACGAACTGAGCGCCGCCGCCCAGCAGGCCCGGGTCGCCGAACTCGCCTCGCTCGCCGACTTCGACCAGAGCGCGGGCTCCGCCGCCCGCGACAAGCTGTCCACCACCGTCACCGGGCCCGAGGTCTCCAAGGCGGAGAAGTACCTCGACTCCCTCACCGACCGGCCCGAGCTGTCCGAGTCCGAGCAGCGGACCAGCGCGAAGAAGGTCGAGGAGGCGCTGTCCGCCCGGGTCGACCGGATGCGCGGCGTCGAGTCCGCCCTCGGCACCGAACAGGTCCGGCGCCTCGAACAGCTCCGTGACGACGACGTCACCGCGCTCGAACTGAGGATCGCGCTGCTCGGCGGCTGTCTGCTGATCGCGGTCGGTGTCTCGACGGCCGTGGCCCGCACCCTCACCCAGCCGCTCGCCGTCCTGCGGATCGGAGCCGCCCGCCTCGCGGCCGAGCCCGCCACCGCCGAACCCATCCGCTACAAGGGCCGAAACGACGAGTTCGCCCAGGTCGTACAGTCCGTCAACGCCCTCCACGGCAGGCTTCGGGCCCTGCTCGGCGAGCACGACGGTCGGGTCGAGAGCCTCCAGGCCGAACGGTCCGAACTGATCGCCGGACGCGAGGCGCTCACCCGCCAGCGCGCCGAACTCCAGGCCCTCACCGCGGATCTGACCGCCCAGCTGGAGCGGCTGCGGGACACCGTCGACCACACGTTCGTCAACCTCTCGCTGCGCACGCTCGGTCTCGTCGAGCGTCAGCTCGGTGTCATCGAGAGCCTGGAGGAGCGCGAGGACGACCCGGAGCGGCTGTCCACCCTCTTCAAGCTCGACCACATGGCCACGGTCATGCGTCGGCACAGCGAGAACATGCTGGTTCTCGCGGGCGCCGAGCACGGGCACGGGCACGCGAACCCGATCCCGCTGGTGGACGTGGCGCGCGCCGCCGTCTCCGAGATCGAGCGGTACGAGCGGGTCACCATCCAGTCCCTGCCGCCGCACGCCCAGATCGCCGGTTTCGCCGCCGACGACCTCAGCCACCTCGTCGCCGAACTCCTGGAGAACGCGACCTCGTTCTCGCCCCCGGACTCCCAGGTCCAGCTCTCCGGCTGGCTGCTGGAGACCGGTGAGGTGATGCTCTCCGTCCAGGACGAGGGCATCGGGATGTCTGCCGAGCGGATGGCCGACCTCAACACCCGGCTCGCCGACCCCGCCCTGTTCGACTCGACGGGGCGGGACGACACGGGGACGTCCGACGCGGGGCTCGGCCTCCACGTCACCGCCCTGCTGGCCGCGCGCCACGGCGTACGGGTCCAGCTGCGCGACCACACGGGCAGCGGGCTCACCGCGGTCGTCGTGCTGCCCACGTCCCTGCTGCCGAAGGCGCCGCCGGTCGCCCCGCCGCCCTCGGTGAAGGTCGCCGGGGACGGCCCCGGGCTCAACCTGCCCGGATCGGCCGCCGAGGCCAACTCCAACGCGCTGCCCGGACGCACCACGCCCGGCCTGCCGGGAGAAGACCCGCTGATCGCCGCCGCCGAGCGCGCCATCCTCGCGGCCGAACCCGCGCCCGACTCCGACCATGCCACCGGCCACACCGCCGAACGCGGCACGGACCACCCCGCAGATCAGTCCGCGGACCGCACCCCGGCCCCGGAGGCCCCCGCCGTCCCCGGCCCGCAGGATCCCGCGCCCGCTCCGGCCGCCGAGGTGGCCGAGGTGGCCGAGGCCGAGTCCGAGATCACGATGCAGGTCCGGCTCCCGGCGGCCCCGGAGGCCACGGACGCCCCCGCGGCCACGGCCCCCGACCCGTATCTCACCGTCACCGACCCGTACGGCGTCGGTGCCGACCCGTACGCCGCAGGTGCCGCGGACGCGGACGCGTACGCCATCGGGCCCGACCGGCACGAGCGCACCGCAGACGGAGCCCCCGAGCCGTACGCGGAGCCCGCACCGGCACCCGCCGCCGAGACCGTGCCGGCCCCCCGCCGGCCGGAGCAGCCGCAGCCGCATCAGGAGACCGTCACGGACAAGGGGCTGCCCAAGCGCACCCCGAGGGTCGTCAAGTCCAGCACGGCGCAGGCCACCGAGCGCAAGGGCAGCCTGGACAAGGATGCGCTGCGCCGCCGGCTCGGCGGCTTCCACCAGGGCGCCAAGGACGGCCGCCGCGACATCGAGGCGGAACTCACCACGGCCCCGGCGACCGGTTCGTTCCCCGGGACCGCAGCATCCGCCGGGCGCACCCCGCACACCGACCACAGCGGGCCGGCCGACCGAACCGATGAGACGGGGGACACAGTCGAGGAGGCACGCAGTTGACTGCGCCCAGCACATTCGGGCTGAGCACCGAGGCCCGGAACCTTCACTGGTTGCTGAGCAATCTGGTGGAGGAGGTGCCAGGGGTCCACTCGGTCACCGTCGTGTCGTCCGACGGGCTCATGCTGCTCTCCTCCGACCCCGGCCATCTGAACGCCCGGGCGACCGGCCGGCAGGACGGGCCCAAGGGGTCCAGCGCCGACCTGGCCACCATCGTCTCCGGTATCGGCAGTCTCACCCAGGGCGCCGCGAAACTGATGGACGGTGGCGGGGTCAAGCAGACCATGGTCGCCATGGACGAGGGCAGCGTCTTCGTCATGTCGATCAGCGACGGCTCGCTGCTCGGTGTGCACGCCACCCCGGACTGCGACATGAGCGTCATCGCCTATCACATGGCGCTGTTCGTCGGCCGGGCCGGACACGTACTCACCCCCGAACTCCGCAGCGAGCTGCGCAAATCGATGGAGAGCACCCAGTGACGTCCGCCGCCGAACCCGCCCGCAGGCTCCCGGTCCGCGGGTCGGACCGAAAGCCCGCGCGAGTCCGCCCGTACTCGCTCACCGGCGGACGCACCCGCTTCGGCCACGTCCTGCTCGTCGAGACCTTCGTGGCCGCGCTCGAAGCACCCGAGGAGCGCCGCGAGCTGACCAACGGCAAGCAGCCCCGCCTGATGCCGGAGCTCCAGGCCATCGTCGAGCTCTGCCGCCGGATGCGTACGGTCGCGGAGATCTCCGCCCTGCTGAAGATGCCGCTCGGTGTGGTCCGGGTCCTGCTCAGCGACCTGGCCGACCAGGGAAAGATCCGCGTGTACGGGACCGGCCACGACGCCGGGCAGCCCGACCGCGCACTGCTCGAAAGGGTGCTCGATGGACTCCGCCGTCTCTGAGACGTCGATCTTCGCCCCGCGCCGGCCGGGTGCCGTGGACCAGGCCGAGGAATCGCCGCAGTCCTGGCAGCTGGACCACACCCGGGCACCCATCGCCACCAAGATCGTGGTCGCGGGCGGTTTCGGCGTGGGCAAGACCACCTTCGTGGGGGCGGTCTCCGAGATCACCCCGCTGAAGACCGAAGCGATGATGACCCAGGCCAGTGAGGACACCGACGACCTCACCGCGACGCCCGACAAGCTCACGACGACCGTCGCGATGGACTTCGGCCGCATCACGCTCGCCGACGACCTCGTGCTGTACGTCTTCGGCACCCCGGGCCAGCAGCGCTTCTGGTTCATGTGGGACGACCTGGTGCGCGGGGCGATCGGCGCGGTCGTGCTCGCCGACACCCGCCGCCTCGCCGACTGCTTCCCCGCGCTCGACTACTTCGAGAGCTGCGGCCTGCCGTACATCGTCGCCGTCAACCACTTCGAAGGAACAACGGAGTTCGAGGCGGAGGACGTCCGAGAGGCCCTGACCATCCCTCCGCACGTGCCTGTTGTGATCATGGACGCGCGTAACAGGATCACCGTCGTCGAGTCGCTGCTCGCCCTCGTCGGTCACGCCCTGGACGCCACCCCCTGACGGGACGGCCGGCCGCACCGGCCGGTCCTTCCGCGCGACAGTCACGCAGAACATCGGAGAATCGCGATGCGGAGAATACTCATAGTCGGGGCCGGGCAGTCCGGCCTCCAGCTCGCCCTCGGACTGCAGTCCAAGGGGTACGAAGTCACCCTGATGTCCAACCGCACCGCCGACGAGATCCGCTCCGGCCGGGTCATGTCGACGCAGTGCATGTTCCACACGGCGCTCCAGTACGAGCGCGACTACCAGCTCAACTTCTGGGAGTCGCAGGCCCCGCGCATCGAGGGCCTCGGGCTCTCGGTCGCCGCCCCCGACTCCTCGCGCGCCGTCGACTGGCTCGGCAAGCTGGACGGCTTCGCCCAGTCCGTCGACCAGCGCGTGAAGATGGCCGGCTGGATGGAGACGTTCGCCCAGCGCGGCGGTCAGCTCGTCATCCATGGCGCGGCCGTCTCCGACCTGGCCTACTTCTCCCGCACCTACGACCTGGTGCTGGTCTCGGCGGGCAAGGGCGAGCTGGTCTCCATGTTCGCCCGGGACGCCTCGCGCTCCCCGTTCGACGCCCCGCAGCGCGCCCTGTCCGTCGCCTACGTCCACGGCATGGGCCCGCGCCCCGAGCACCCCGAGTTCGACGCGGTCCGCTGCAACCTGGTCCCCGGCGTCGGTGAACTCTTCGTCATGCCGACCTTGACCATGTCCGGCCGCGCCGACATCCTCTTCTGGGAGGGCATCCCCGGCGGCCCGATCGACGTGTTCCAGAGCATCAAGGACCCCTCCGAGCACCTCGCCAAGACGCTGGAACTCATGGAGCGGTACCTGCCGTGGGAGTACGCCCGCGCCACCAAGGTCGAACTGACCGACGCCAACGGTACGCTGGCCGGCCGCTACGCCCCGACCGTCCGCAAGCCGATCGGCCGGCTGCCCGGCGGCGGCCTGGTGCTCGGCGTGGCGGATGTCGTCGTCGCCAACGACCCGGTCACCGGCCAGGGCGCCAACTCGGCCTCCAAGTGCGCCAACTCGTACCTGGATTCGATTCTTGAGCACGGCGACCGGCCGTTCGACGAGGCCTGGATGCAGGCCACGTTCGACCGTTACTGGGAGACCGCGCAGCACGTCGTGAAGTGGACCAACGCGATGCTCGGCTTCCCGTCGGAGCACGTGCTGAAGCTGATCGGCGCGGGCGGCGAGTTCCAGGCGATCGCCAACCGCTTCGCCAACGGCTTCAACAACCCGGCGGACTTCGAGAACTTCTTCTTCGACCCGGAGAAGACCGACGCGTACATCGCCGAGGTGTCGGGCGCGGCGTCGGCGGTCTGACCGCGACGGCCCGGGCCGGGCGTCCGCCGGATCACCGACGGCGCCCGGCCGGGTCGCCCAGGGCGTGTATCGAAAGTCCCGTCGTCCGCCCGAAGGGCGGGGCCCGCGGCGGGCGTCGTGGGCCGGACGGGACTTTCGAAGCACGCCCTACGGGCCGTGCCGTTGCGCTCGGCCTACTGCGCGGGCGCTGAGGACGAGCCGTAGCCGGTGTCCGAGCCCGCGGTCGCACCCTGGGGGAGTGGCGGTGGCGCGTACGCGGTCAGCGACGCGCTGCCCGGGTCCGGCCGTACGGCACCCAGCAGCGGATTGGACGCCATCGGCGACACCTTCACCCGTGTGCCGGGCCGGGGGGCCTGCACCACCAGGCCGTTGCCGATGTACAGCGCCACATGAGTGGCCTTCGGGAAGTAGATCACCAGGTCGCCCGGGCGCAGCGCGTTCAGCGGCACCCTGTGCAGCTGCCGCCACTGCTCCTGGGAGGTCCGGGGGATGGGCCGGCCCGCCCTCGCCCACGCCCGCGAGGTGAGACCGGAGCAGTCGAACGAGTCGGGGCCCTCCGCACCCCACACGTACGGCTTGCCGACCTGCTCGATCGCGTACCGCACCGCCTCGCCGCCCGCCGAGGACGGTGCTCCTGTGGAGGACAGCACCCCGGACGAGGCCAGGGCGTCCTGGGCCCTCGCCATGCCCTCCCGCTCCAGCCGGGACAGTTCGGCGACCTGTGGGGCCGACAGCGTGGCCAGCTTCTTCTCGACGGCTTCGAGGCGGGAGCGCACGGTGTTCCGCTGCTTCTTCCGCTGCGCGGTCAGGATCTTCTGCCGGTCCAGTACCTTGCGGGATTCGGCCGCGAGTCCGTCGGCGCGCTTCTCGGCCGCCGTGAGCCGCTTCACCGTCGCCGCCCGTCCGGCCGCCATACGCCGGAGCACGTGCTCCTGGTCCAGGAAGTGCTCGGGGTCGCGGGACAGCAGCAGCCGCACGTACGAGGAGAGGTCGGACCGGCCCTGGTACTGCTCCCGGGCCAGCCGCCCCGCCTCCTCGCGGCTCCGGGCCAGGGCGGCCCGCGCGGTGGCGAGGGAGGCGTCGAGCCTCTTCGCCTGCACCGCGCGCTTCTTCAGCTCCGCGGCGGTGCCGTTGTACGCCTCGGTGGCCTCCTCGGCCTGCTGGTACAGCTTCTGCAGCTGGGTGAGGAGCTGCGCGACACCGCCCCGGCCCGGTCCCGGCGCCGGCGCCGGGACGGACGACGACCCCGGAACCGGTGTCCCGGGGTCGCCGGGCGGTCTCTCCGCGCTGTCCGCCGCGGGGCCCGGGGTCGCCTGGGCCGCGGTCGCGGACGAGGCCACGACGAGCGTGGAGAGGACCGCGGTGCGCACCGCACGCAGGAATCCGCCTGACATGACATCACCTCCGGGCACGGGGTGCATCACGAAACCACCCCGTAAGTGGGCGTAACGGTCAACACGGTCACTGGATGTCGAGAGGATGCAAGGACCCGTGCGGTGTGGCGGCATGCCGGTTCACCCGGAGGGCGGCTGATGGGCGCCGACGCGTCGGCGCGCCGCGAGCCTCCCGGCGGACCTCTTCGGCCACGGGCTTCAGGCGACGGGGAAGGCGTAGAAGACCCGGTCCCGTTGGACGATCGCGGTGCCGTCGGTGGCCAGCACGCGGTACGGGGCGGTGACCGTCGGACCGTCCGGCTCCGGGGCCCCGATGTCCTGGAACTTCCACAGCCGCCGTCCGTCCTGCGCGGCGAAGGCGGTGACCTGGGAGACGTCCGAGGCCAGCAGCGTCCTGCCGGTCGTGCTGACCGTCACCGCGGGTGCGGCGGTGCCGGGCACGGCCTCCGTCGAGCGGCGCCAGCGGAGCCGGCCCGTCGCCCGCTCGACCGCGCCCACCTCCTGGCCGAGGTTGCTGATGTGCAGCAGCGTTCCGCTGACGACCGGGGTGCCGTACGGGGTGCCGCTGGTGCCGTTGAGCGTCCACTTCGGCTTGCCCGTGGGGGTCTCGAACGCCTGGAGGCCGCCGCCGACCGCCGCGTACAGCAGCCCCTGCTCGTCGCCCGTGGCCGCGCCGGCCGGTGCGACCGCGCCGATCGCCCTGGCCCACAGCTGCTTCCCGGTCTTCCGCTCGAAGCTCCGGAAGACGGCCTTCCCCTTGGCCGCCTTGATATCGGCGGGGGTGAGCGTGGCCGGGGTCTGACGTACGACGACGTCGTCCTCCCGGACCGCGATCACCCGGTAGGTGGGGGCGGCGGGGCCGCGCCCGGTCGGCACCGGGGTGCGCCACAGCTGCGCGCGGCGCACGACGTCGTGGGCGAACAGGTACGAGTTGACGACCTGGCGGTCCTTGCCGCGCTTCTTGCCCTTCTTCGGGGGCGGGGCCTTGACGGTGACCTTGTGCGAGCCGGTGAACCAGACCACGGGCCCGGACGCGCCCACGACCCCCGCGACCGCGAGGTCCGGAGCACCGGGGACCCGTTCCGCGTGGGCCTCCCGGTGCACGACCTTGCCGTCCTTCGCGGACAGCCACAGGAATTCCGCCGGGGCGGCGACGAAGCAGAGGTCCTTTCCGGCCGGCAGCACGGTGTGGCCCTTGGCGGCCTCCGGGCTCGTCCAGAGGCGGCGTCCGGTGCGCAGGTCGACAGCGGTCGTCCCGTTCTCGCCGGTCAGCACCAGCAGCCGGTCGTTCCAGAGGGTGGCGGTGAGCGGGGACGGCTCGGCCGCCGGATGCCGGTACACCCAACGCGGGCGCGGCGGAAGCCCCGCCACGCCGGCCCGGCTCCGGCTCGGCGCGGGCTCGGGATCGTCCGTTGCTCCGTCGTCTGACGCCAGTGCGAACGCCCCGCCGCCACCGACCGCCAGTCCCGCGACACCGGCCGCGAACCCGATGAACAGGCCGCGCCGGTCGACCCCGGGCCGGGCGGGCGAGGCGGGCGGGACGGCGGAGGCGGGAGAGGCGGGGGACGCCGTGGGGGTCGGGAGCGGCGCCGACGGCAGGGGCGGTGCGGGCGCGACGGCCGGTGCGGGCGTCTGCGCGGGAGAGGGGGACGCGGGCAACGCGGGGGCGCCGGTGAGCTCCTGCGGGACGGACAGCTGGGTGGTGGCCCGGTCGGTCGTCGGCACGCGACGCGCGATGTTCCCGAGCTGCGCGGTACCGGTGTCCGTGGCGACAGGGGATTCCGCGGCGGGGGTGGGAGTGGGGGCAGAGTCAGGAGCAGGGCCGGGGGCGGCCTCCGGAGCCGGTTCGGCGGCCGGTGATTCCGGCATGTGGCCGGTCGCGCTCAACTCCCGTACCTGACGCGACTGTTCCCTCACCGCGGCCACCAGGCGCTCCGGCAGCCGGCCGTCCCTCGTCAGGTCCGTCGATCCCTCCGGGGCCAGTTCGGAGGCCACCGTCCCCGCGTCGGGCCGGTCGGCGGGGTCCTTCGCCAGGCAGCGGGCGATCAGGCCGCGCAACTCCTCGGGGACCGCGCCGAGTTCGGGATCCGTGCGGGCGATGCGTTCGGCGCCCTCGGCGGCCGGGCCGTCGGCGAGCGGGGTCGTGCCGGTCGCCGCGTACGCCAGCAGCAGGCCGAGCACGAAGAGGTCGGACGCGGGGCCGGGCTCCTCGCCCTCCACCTGCTCGGGGGTGAGGTAGCCGAGCCGTACCGACAACTGCCCGCCGGGCCGGGCCTCGGCGGCGGCCGCGGCACCCAGCGGGCCGAACGCCGTGAGCCGGGGGCCGTCCTCCGCCAGCAGCACCGTCCGGGGAGCCAGCCCCTGGAGCACGGCCCCGGTGGCGTGGACCCGGGAGAGGGACCCGGCCAGGCCCGCCCCGAGGATGCGTACGGTGTGTTCGGGGAGCGGGCCCGAGACCTCGATGGCGTCGGCGAGCGTCAGGGCGGGCACATAGGGGGCGGCCGTCCACGGCAGTTCGCCGTCCGTGCCGTCGACGGGGGCATCGGACCCCGGCCGTTCCCCGTCCCCGGCCAGCAGCGCCGCCGTACGGGCCTCCGCCTGGAACCGGCGCCGGAAGGCGGGCAGTACGGCGAGTCCGGGGCGGGCGGCGGTGACCACGACGGCCGGTTCCGTGCCGTCCCCGGCCGGCTCGGAACCACCGAAGGGCGTCCCGTGCGCGAGGTACTGCACGGCGCTCGCGGTCTCCCGGAGCCGCGCCAGCAAGGCGTACGGTCCGATGCGACGTGGATCGTCCTGACGCAGCGCCTCCATGGCGCACCCCCTTGCTGACCGCTGACCGCTGACCGTGCCCGGCACCAGAGCGTCGATCTTACGACCTGGGGAGTAAGAGGGAGCCCGCTCCCTCTTACTCCCCAGGTCGTTGGACCGCCGCCCCGGTCCGGACCGGGGCCGTCCCCTCAGTTCGGCTTCGACCAGGGCCACTTGGGGCTGTGCCGCGTCCGCCCCTCGGGGACGTACTCGTACCTCCAGCCGCGTTGGATCCCCAGCCGCTTGGTGTGACCGGCCGGCGCCCTGCGGTACGCGTGCACGGTGGCGGGACCTCCGCCGGCCTCCGGCACCGGGACCTCGTACCACTTGGGGGGATGACCGGTCGGGCCGACCAGGACGGGCAGGACCCGCCCGTCCAGCGGGCCGCCGGTGAAGGGTGTGTTCTCGCTTCGCACCTTCCCAGTCTCACCCACCGGCAGGCCCCCGGGACGCCGCGGTGCCGCCGACGCCGCGATGCCTGCGCGCCCCGACGTACCGGGAACGGCCGACCGTCCCCCAGGAGCCCCGATGCGCCGGGAGTGGCCGGTCAGCGCTCGGGCAGCAGGTGGGCCGCTCCGCCGACGACCGGGAGCAACCGCTGTGCGAGCCGCCCGGCCGGGCCCGCCTCGTCCTCCAGCGACAGGAGCGCCGCCATCGCCGCCGCGGCCTCCGGATCCGTCGCCGCCGTCGTGGCCAGCATCCCGATCAGCTGGTCCACCAGCCAGTCGCGCAGCTCGGACGCGGCGGGCCGCTTGCCCTCGTCCAGCCAGATCAAGGACGCAGCCTCGACGGCGGCGATCCAGGTGCGCACCATCATCCGGAGCCGGGGCCCGGGCCCCGGTCCCTCGTCGCCCCGGCCCAGGTGCAGCAGGATCTGTTCGGCCGCCGCCCGCCGCACCTCGTCCACGATCGCCGTCGTACGGGACGTCTCGACGACGCTGCCGCCCCGCAGCAGCGCGCTGAATCCGGTGTCGTGCTCGTCCACGAAGGCCAGATACCGGTCCAGTACCCGCAGCACCCGTACCGTGGGCGGGCCCGCGGGCGGCTCGTTGAAGCACAGGATCAGTTCCTCGGCGGCGGACCGCAGCGCCGCCTCGTACAACTGCTGCCGCCCGCCCGGGAAGTAGCGGTACACCAGCGGGCGGGAGACCCCGGCGACCACCGCGACCTCGTCGAGCGACACCTCGTCGGGCGCCCGGTGGGCGAACAGGGTGAGCGCCGCGGCGAGGAGCTGGGAGCGACGTTCCTCGACGCTGAGCCTTCGGTACGCGCGATTCGGCGGGGCTGCGGCAGAGGTCATACGAGGAAGCCTAAGGGCTGTCCCGTAATCCCCGGCGGGCGCGCGACGACGCTTCGTTCGAGCGGGGGAGACCCCATGCGAGGGCCTTTGGCCGCCTTGCGACCGCACACACCGGTCGACGCTCCTTCCGGGCAAACCTTGCCGGTCGCGGCACCAGCGAGCCCTGCCGCACGGTGACCGGACCGCGACCGGACCGGCGTGGGCCCCGGGCCCTTCCGGCCCGGACGGGCCCGCCGCGTCCGTCCCCGTTCAGGCCAGCAGTCCGGAGCTCCTCCACAGCCTGCGGCCCACCCCGTTCAGCACCCCGATGTCGTCGAAGAAGTCCGTCAGCCGCTTCGCGCCGTTCTGCATGACCTCCGCCCGGTGGCGGCTCGCCTTCACCTGGGCGACGGCCTCGCGGCGGTCCAGGCCGACGTTCTCGTACACCCGCGGGTTGACGAAGCAGACGGAGAAGACGCGGGCCGCCTCGCCGCAGCCGAGCCGGGTCAGTTCGCGTTCCCAGCGCGGGGCGGTCACCATCTGGCGGCGCAGTTCCTCGCGCGCGTACCGGACGTGCCGGGCCTCCTCGACCACGTGGATGCGGGTCACGCCGCGCACCAGCGGCTGGACGCGCTCGTCCGGGAAGGTGAGGCGCTGCATCCAGTCGAGGATCTCCTCGCCGAGCAGGGTCGCCGCGAACGAGCCGGGCGTGGTGGAGACGGTCTTCAGCACCCGCGCGAGGTTGTGATGGACGCGCGGTACGGGGTAGTCGGGCGCTCCGCTCCACTTGATCATGCGGCCGAACATCATCGAGTGCCGGCACTCGTCGGCTATCTCGGTGAGCGCGTAGCGGACGTGGTCGCTGGTCACCGGCCGGTCGTAGATGTGCCGGACCAGCAGCTGCATGAGGATGATCTCGAACCAGATGCCGAGCGAGGCCAGCGACGCCGCCTCGTGCCGGGACAGATCGAGCCGCTGCTCCTCGGACATCCGCCGCCACAGCGGGGTGTCGTAGAGCGAGACGAGCTCGGGCGGCCAGTGCCACGTGCCGTCCTCGGGCGGCGAGCCCCAGTCGAGCTCCTTGTCCGGATCGAAGGAGTGCTTGGCCGAGGAGTCGAGGAGGCGCGCGGCGATCTGTTCGCGGTCCCGGAGCGGGCCGATCGCGTCGCGGAGCAGCCGCACGTCACGTTCGGTCACTGGAGTCATGGCTGGGGTGCCTCTCACAAGGATGACAAGAGGGATGAAGGTGACAGTGGGGGGATGGGAGCGAGGGCGGGGACAGGGGCGGCCGGGGTGACCAGTCGACGTTACCGGCGGTCACTTCTTATGAGACTGCTTGTCAGTAAAGTCGTCAATCCCTTGCGTGCAACTTGTTGACCCGGTGTCTATCAACGTGTGAACCTGCCAACCGACGTGACAGGCAAGGAACGTGACGGATGAGGTACGCGAGGCGTGAGGAGCCGTCCATGTCGACGCTCGACCTGTACACCACCGCCCCCGACGCACCGCTGTGGCAGGTGCCCGCCACCGGCGCCGCCCGCTTCAGCTGGGACTACGACGACGGCCGTGAACGCCTGCTCGCCCTTTACCAGAAGGGCAAGGACAAGCAGTGGGACGGCAACAAGCGCATCGACTGGTCCCTGGAGGTGGACCCCTTCGACCCGCTCGGCGCGCCCGACGACGCCCTGACCCTGTACGGCACGCCGCACTGGGCGAAGATGACCGACAAGGACCGGGGTGAACTGCGCAAGCACTACGCCTCCTGGCAGTTCAGCCAGTTCCTCCACGGTGAACAGGGCGCCATGGTCTGCGCGGCCAGGATCGTGGAGTCCGTACCCGACCTCGACGCGAAGTTCTACTCCGCGACCCAGGCCATGGACGAGGCCCGGCACGCGGAGATATACGGCCGGTTCCTGCACGAGAAGATCGGGATGCTCTACCCGGTCAACGACAACCTTCAGGCGCTGCTGGGCGACACCCTGCGCGACTCCCGCTGGGACATGCCGTACCTCGGCATGCAGGTTCTCATCGAGGGACTCGCCCTGGCCGCGTTCGGCATGATCCGCGACACCACGGACAAGCCGCTGCCCAAGCAGATCCTCGCCTACGTCATGCAGGACGAGGCCCGCCACGTCGCCTTCGGGCGGATGGCGCTGCGCGACTACTACAAGCAGCTGAGCGATGCCGAGCGCCGTGAGCGCGAGGAGTTCGTCATCGAGGGCTGCTACCTGATGCGGGACCGGCTCCGGGGCGTCGAGGTGCTGGAGAACTTCGGCATAGGCAAGGAGGAGGCGCACGAACTGTCCGAGCGTTCGCCGTTCCTCCAGCTCTTCCGCAGGCTGCTGTTCAGCCGGATCGTGCCGTGCGTCAAGGACATCGGGCTGTGGGGCGAACGGCTCCAGCAGGCGTACGTGGACATGGGCGTCCTCGAACTCGGCGACACGAACCTGGATCTGTTGATGACCCAGGACGAGGAACTGGCCGAGCGACTGGACCGGGAACGCTTCGCGGCGGAGGAGAGCGCCCGGGTCGCCGAGGTCGAGGAGGCGGTGGCGCACGGCGCGTCGAGCACGCCGGGGGAGTAGCGAGAGCGGGCCTCCGGCAGCATCGCGTGCGTCGCCTCGATGCCCTCGGCGGTGACGCCCGCCCGTTCGGCCGCCGGCTCCGCCAGGTCCCGGGCCAGGCCGTGCCCGTACGCCTCCGTCAACTCGTCCAGCCACTCCATGCCGGGGGCGTCGGCACCCGGTGCAGGGCCCGGACCAGCAGCAGCGGACAGTGGACGCGGCGGAACAGGGCGAAGAGGCCGACGGCGTCCATGGCGTCCAGAAGCCGTCGAGGTTCACCGCTCCCGGCACGCGGTCCGGCCGTTCGGCGGCGTACGAGGCCGCCACCATCCCGCCCGGCGAGTGCCCGACCGGGAAATGCGAGGCGGGCTGTGCTCACCCGGGCCGGTTCATGGCCGGGCGGCCGATTGCCGGTGCGCCGGCCGTCGACGCCGTGTGTCGGGACCGCACGGTGGACAGCGCGTCCTGCGCCGCACGGGCCGTTTCGACCAGCGAGACGTCCGCCCCGTGCTCCGCGACCAATTGCAGACCCACCGGACAGCCGTCCGCCGTGAAACCGGCCGGTATGGTCGCGGCGGGATGCCCGCTGAGGTTGAACGCCCAGGCCAGGGCGGTCGAGTAGACCTCGCCGGGACCGTCGTGGCCGTGCGGACGGTTCGGGGTGGCCGGGCTGAGCAGCAGTGGCACGCGGGCGAACAGCGCGTCCAGCCGGCGGTCGTTCTCGCGCCGCAGTTCGCGGGCGTGCGGGGAAGGCTCCCCGCTCCGGACCTCCTGCCACGCCTCCCGGGGGTCGAGCAGGTCGCACGTGCGGTCCGCCGGCCGCACCACGCCGGCCGCCACCAGGCGGTCCACGGCGCGCCGGACCACCGCCGCGACCTCCGGTTCGACGTCCGCGTATCCCAGGTCCGGGCTGAAGACGGCAGGGACCGGGAGGGCCGGGACCGGGAGGGCGGGCGCCGCCTGCGGGTCCGCGTCGGGGACGCGGCGGCGGTGTCCGCCCCGGACGCCGGGCAGGCCCTCCGGGACGGTCGGCAGGCCCTCCGGGCCCCGGCCGCGGTTCGCGTCCAGTACGCAGCGCAGGTACGTCAGGGCGCCGGCCGCCGAGCGCGTCAGCACCCCGGCGGAGGCGAGCCCGGACCGGTCGGGCGAGGGCAGCAGACCGTTCGTCGTCTTCAGGCCGAACACCCCGCACCACGCCGCCGGAATCCGTACCGATCCCGCCCCGTCGCTCCCGGTGGCCAGCGGCACCATGTCCGCCGCGACCGCCGCCGCCGAGCCCGCCGAGGAACCGCCCGGGGTGCGGTCGGCCCGCCACGGGTTGACCGTACGGCCGTGCGCGCCCAGCCCCCATGTCTGCCAAGGCGTGCCGGGGCCGGGTACCGAGGTCGAGCCGACCGGCACCGCGCCGGCCGCGATCAGCCGCCGGGCCGCGTACGAGCGGATCCCGGCCCGGCCCTTGACGGCGAACGGCAGGGCGCCCAGCGGGAGGTGGGCGGCGCGTTCCGCGTCCGCGACCGCCTGCTCGTGCCACACCTCGACGAACGCGGACAGACGCGGGTCGTCCCGGCCGATCCGCTCAAGCGCCGAGACCACCGCGCCCGTATCGCCCGTACCGGTCATGTCCGTCACGCGTCCCCCCCCCGCATCCGCCACGCGGATCCGTATCCGCCGCGCGGTCAGTCTCGCAGGGTGCCCAGGGCGGCTTCCATCACGGAACGCGCGATCGGGGCGGCGCTGCCGCCGCCGCTGATGTCGGCCCGGTGGGCGGCGGCGTCCTCCACGACCACGGCGACCGCGACGGCCGGACGGCCCGAGTCCGGCGACTGCGCCCAGGAGATGAACCAGGCATACGGCAGGCCCGAGTTGTCGAGGCCGTGCTGCGCGGTGCCGGTCTTGCCGCCCACGGTCACGCCGTCGATCGCGGCATTGGAACCGGTGCCGCGTTCCACGACGTCGACCATCATCTCGCGCAGCAGCATCGCCGTACGCGGGTTCATCGCCCGCCGGTAGGTGCGCGGGCCGTACCGGCGGACCACCGAGCCGCTCTTCGTGGTCGTACGGTCCACGAGATACGGGTACTTGAGGTCGCCGCCGTTCGCCACGGCCGAGGCGACCATCGCCATCTGGAGCGGGGTCGCCGTCGTGTCGAACTGCCCGATCGACGACAGCGCCAGCTGGTCGTCGCTCATCTCGGTGTCGAAATTGCTCTTGGCCACCCCGGACGGGATCCGCAGCCCGGTGTCGTCGAAGCCGAACCGCCGTGCCGCGTCGACCATGTCCTCCAGGCCGACCTGCACCCCCAGTTCGGCCATCACGGTGTTGCAGGAGACCCGGATCGCCTCGGCCAGCGAGGCGTTCTCGCAGCCCTCCGCCTCGTTGGGGAGCGTGGTCCGGGTGCCGGGCAGCACGTACGGCGACGGGGTGTCGGTCCCGGCGTCGGGATCGACGACCACGTTCGCGTCGAGCGCCGCCGCCGCGGTCACGATCTTGAAGGTGGAACCCGGCGGATAGGTCTGCCGGATCGCCCGGTTGAGCATCGGCAGGCTCTTGTCCGCGTTCAGCCGCCGCCAGGCGTCGGTGACGGACGGACCGGTGCCGGAGATCAGCCCCGGATCGTACGAAGGGGTCGAGACCAGGGCCAGGATCCTGCCGGTCGAGGGCTCGACGGCGGCGACCGCCCCCCGTCGCCCGTCGAGCCCCTCGTAGGCGGCGCGCTGCATCGAGGCGTCGATCGTGGTGACCACGTCGCCGCCGGGCTGCCGGCTCCGGGTGATCTCGTTCCACAACGGGAACGGGGCGAGCGCCGAGTCGGTGCCGGACAGGACGCCGTCCTCGGCGTGCTCGATCAGGGTGGTTCCGTACGTCTGAGAGGCGTAGCCGGTCACCGGCGCGTACAGGGGACCGTCGCGGTACGTGCGTTCGTACGCGAGCTGCTCGCCGGTGTTCCTGGAGCCGGTGACGGACGTCCCGCCGACCAGGATGTCGCCGCGCGACTGGCTGTAACGGGTGATCGTGAGGCGGCGGTTGGCGGGGTTGGCGTCGAGGCTGTCGGCCTCGAAGACCTGGATGCGCGCCGCGTTCAGCAGCAGGGCCACCAGCAGCAGCAGACAGAGGGCGGCGGCACGGCGGATGCAGTGGATCACGGCATGTCCTTCGGTCCGGGCGTCGAGCCTTTCGGTCCCGGCACCGCGCCCCCGCCCTTCGGCCCCGGCCCGGAGCCCTTCGGCCCGGGTGCCGGGTCCTTCGGTTCCGGCGCGATGACCCCGGTCTCCGCGTGGGCGGGCTGAGGGCGGCGGGCCTGGTCACTGAGCCGGATCAGCAGCGCCACGATGATCCAGTTGGTCACGACGGACGATCCGCCCTGTGCGAGGAACGGCATCGCCATGCCGGTCAGCGGGATCAGCCCCATCACCCCGCCTGCGATCACGAACACCTGGAGGGCCAGGATCGAGGCGAGACCGATCGACAGCAGTCGCCCGAACGGGTCGCGCAGGGCCAGCCCGGCGCGGTAGCCGCGGGCCACGAGCAGCGCGTACAGCAGGAAGATCGCGGTCAGCCCGGTCAGGCCGAGTTCCTCGCCCGCGGTCGCCAGGATGAAGTCGGACTTGGTGGCGAAGCCGATGAGGACGGAGTGGCCGAGCCCGAGTCCGGTGCCGAGCATCCCGCCCGCGGCGAACGCGAACAGCGACTGGGCCAGCTGGCTGGGTCCCCGTCCGGCGGCGATGGTGGCGAACGGGTCGAGCCAGTCCTGGACCCGGCTGTGCACATGCGGTTCGAGGGAGCCGACGACGAACGCGCCCACCGCGGCCAGCAGCAGGCCCACCGCGATCCAGCCGGTCCGGCCGGTCGCCACGTACAGCATGATCACGAACAGGCCGAAGAAGAGCAGCGAGGTGCCGAGATCGCGCTCCAGGACCAGCACGCCGACGCTGAGCACCCAGATCGCCACGATCGGGCCGAGCACCCGGCCGGTGGGGAACTGGAGCCTCCAGATCCGGCGGCCGGTGAAGGCGAGGGCGTTGCGGTTCGCGGCGAGGTACGCGGCGAAGAACACGGCGAGCAGGATCTTGGCGAACTCGCCGGGCTGGAAGGAGAGTCCGCCGACCCGGATCCAGATCTTGGCGCCGTTCACCGCGGGGAAGAAGATCGGCAGGATCAGCAGGACCAGCGCGGTGGCGACCGAGAGATAGGCGTAGCGCTGGAGCACCCGGTGGTCGCGCAGGAAGACGACCACGACGATGAACAGCGCCACGCCGAGCGTCGACCAGACCAGCTGGGTGGGTGCGGCCTGGTCCTTCGGGGTCTCCAGGTCGAGCCGGTAGATCAGCACCAGCCCCAGCCCGTTGAGCAGTACGGCGATGGGCAGGAGCAGCGGATCGGCGTACGGGGCGCGGAAGCGGACCGCGAGATGGGCGAGGAGGGCGAGCAGCCCCAGCCCGCCGCCGTAGCCGGCCACGTCGGGCGGGACGGCGCCGTTCCTGGCCAGCCCGACGGCCGCGTAGCCGTAGACCGGGACGAGGACGGCACCGATGAGGAGCAGTAACTCGACCCCGCGCCGCTTGGGCAGACGCAGAGCGGGCGGGGGTGTGTCCGCCGTCGTTACGGTCATGCCACGCAACGTAGCAAGATGCGAGGGTTATTTCCCTTATGTCATAGCGGGAATGTCAGCGGGGGATGCCGACCAGGCCCTGGCGGCCGGCAACGTCGGCCGTGCGTGTCGGTCCGGCACGGCAGCCAGGAGTGCCGGCCGGGCCCGGCGGCCGAAGCCCGTCCACCAGGCGCGTCAGCCGGGGTTCCCGTCCCGCGCCCTCGCGTTCCCGCCCCGTGCCGTCGCCTCGTCGGGCCGCCGTGCGCGCGCGGTTCCTTCGCCGTCCGGCCGCCGTACGCGGTCCGCCGCTTCTCCCTCCGATGGCCGGACACACGTCCCGTCGTCGTCCGGCCGTGCGTATTCCGGGAGCGTCAGGCGGGCCACCGCCCCGCCGCCGTCCGGGGCGTTGGCGAAGGTCAGCTCCGCGCCGATCACCGCGGCCTGCCCGACGGCGATGGTCAGCCCCAGGCCGTGACCCTTGCCGCCGCTCTCGGTACGGAACCGCTGCGGGCCGCAGTCCAGCAGGTACTCCGGGAAGCCGGGCCCGTGATCGCGTACGGTCACCGTCGGCCCGTCCACCGTCAGCAGCACCGGGGGCCGGCCGTGCTTGTGCGCGTTGGCGATCAGATTGCCCAGCACCCGCTCGACCCGCCGTCTGTCGGTCTCGACCCGTACCGGCACGGGCAGCCGCGCGGGCGTGTGCTCCCGCCGCCGCGCGGCTCCGGCCGCCGTACCCGCGCCCGCTCCCGTCGCGGTCTTCCCGTGGCGGACCTCGGTCTGCGTTCCGGACGCGCGCACCACGCGCTCGATGAGCGGCGCGAGTTCGAACACGTCGAGTTCGACCTGCTCCGTACGGGCGTCGAGCCGTGAGATCTCCAGCAGGTCCTCCGTCAGGGCCCGCATCGCGCCGACCCGGTCGCGCACCATCTCGGACGGCCGCCCGGGCGGCAGCAGTTCGGCGGCGGCCGTCAGACCAGTGAGCGGGGTGCGCAGTTCGTGCGCCACATCGGCGGTGAAACGCTGCTCGGCCAGCAGCTTGCGCTGGAGGGTGGAGGCCATGGTGTCCAGCGCGCCCGCGACGATCGCCACCTCGTCCTGCGGACGCGAGGGGTGCGCCGTGCGCGGGTCGTCGACCCGGGCGTCGAGGTCGCCCGCGCTGATCCGGCGGGCCACCCGGGCCGTCTGGTGCAGCCGCCGGGTGACCCGGGTGACGGCGAACGCGCCGACGAGCAGGGTGGCGCCGGTGGCCAGCAGCGAGGAGCCGACGATCGCCCGGTCGAGCGCGTTGATCGTGCGGACGCTCTGGCCGTAGTCGACCGTCGTGGCCAGTGTTCCGCCGTCGGCCGGGGCGGCCGCCCACATGACCGGACGCCCGTCGCGGTCGGCGACCAGCGTGCCGCGCTCGCCCCGGGCGGCCAGCGCGCGCAGGGCAGGGGGCAGCCCCGGCGGATCGATGCCCGAGCCCGGCGGCAGCGCCTCGCCCGCCTCGTACGCGGTCGTGACCTCCGAAAGCCGGAACAGCGCCTTCTCGCGGGCCTCGGCAACGGTCGTGCGGGTCACCTCCCCGTGCACCAGCACGCTGAGCAGGGCGGCGAGGGCGCAGCACATCACCGTGATGAAGACGGCCGATTTCCAGGTGAGCGTCGCCGTCCAGGCCGGGATTCGCAGGCGCCGCGGCCCCGTACCGGCCCGTCCGCCGGATCCATGACGCCGGGCCGCCGCACCCCGCCGCAGGCCGTACGGTCTCATCGCCGCTCCGCGGGGACGCCGACGGAGGGGGTGGCGGTGGTGTCCGGGACCGGGACCGGGTTCGGCGGGCCGGTCTCGACGGGGGTCCGCGGCGCACGGGGCGAGGGCATCCGCAGGATCTCGTCCCGTGTGGGCAGCATGGCGCGCTGCCGGTCGTCCCAGGACCAGGCGGTGCGGTACTCGTAGCCCCGGATGGCCGACGGCACCCGCATGATCAGGTCCCGCCCGGCCAGCTCGATGCTGATCACGGCGTCCGAGGTGGACAGGATCCGGGTCAGACCGCCCGCCTCCGGCTTGTAGACGCGTACGGAGATCTGCTGGTCGGGCAACCGGATGCCCAGCACCATCTCGTCCTTGCCGTCCCCCGTCAGATCGCGGAAGTAGGGGCGCAGCACCGGGCAGGAGGCCGGTTCCTCGCCGCACGCGTCGAGGCGGCGGACGGTGTCGGGGGGAAGGTCCTTCGCACCGCCGGACCGCTCGGAGCGCGCCTTCAGTCCGGCCCGCACCACCGCGACCGGGTCCAGTCGGTGCACGTCGCCGTCCGGCACCTCGATCCCCGGTATGCGCGCGGTCTCGCCCTCGCCGTAGTCGTACGGGGCGGCGGAGGCGGGCGGCAGCTCGGGCCAGAGCCGGGCGGGCCCGACGGCGTGCGGGGCCGGTCCGGTGCTCCGCAGCCCGCCTCCCCCACCGCAGCCGGCCAGCAGCACGGCACCGGCGGCGGCCCCGAGGGCCAATGCCGTACGGCACCGAACGCGGCGACGCGGACGCATGTCACGCTCCCTTCCCTTGGCCCATGCCCCCTAAGGGCTGTCCCGTAATCCCTGGCGGGCGAGCGACGACGGCTGCGGCACCTCGCCGCGTTGTCGGAACGTCCGCATACATCCGGTATGCGGACGCCCCTCCGCCTTGCGATGCACCACATCCGACGCCGCACGCCGATCCACCATGGATTACGGGACAGCCCTTAGACCTTATTCGGAAGGAAGTCGTTCATTCCTATTTAGTACTGGCTGTGTACCGGTGCGGTACAGGGGGTTCCGGCCGACGCCGTCGCGCGCACTGTCCGTTCTTGCGAAAGGCTGCATCGCTCGGCGGTGGTGACCAGCGAGGTGCAGTGGTGAACTGCGTCATCGGCGCTGAGAAGTGTCAGTCCGTCCCTGCATTTTCGACGGCTCAGCCGTCCTGCCGCGACACCATCGGTCGCCCAGCCGCAGCTGCGTCAGCGAGGCTGTAGAGCGGAGAGAAGGCCACGGATGCGTTCCTCGATCTCGTCTCGGATTGGCCGGACCGCGTCAATGCCTTGGCCGGCCGGGTCATCAAGCTTCCAGTCGAGATACTTCTTGCCGGGGAAGACGGGGCAGGTGTCCCCGCATCCCATGGTGATCACCACATCGGATGCCTGCACGGCCTCGATGGTGAGCATCTTCGGTGTCTCGGCCGACAGGTCGATGCCGACTTCGGCCATCGCCTGGACGACGGCGGGATTCACCGTGTCGGCCGGTGCGGACCCGGCTGAGAGGACCTCAACGCGGTCGCCCGCGAGGTGGGTGAGGTAGGCGGCGGCTATCTGGGAGCGGCCCGCGTTGTGAACGCACATGAACAGCACGGATGGCTTGGTTTCAGACACGGGTGGGACCTTCCGGGACGGTGGCTGGTTCGGTCACCGAAATGGGCTGGGGGAAGAAGCGGCGGGCGGCGAGGGCGACGTAGACGAGGCCGATGAGGACGGGAACCTCGATGAGCGGGCCGACGACTCCGGCGAGGGCTTGGCCGCTGGTGGCGCCGAAGGTGGCGATGGCGACCGCGATGGCGAGCTCGAAGTTGTTGCCCGCGGCCGTGAACGCCAGCGTCGTCGCTTTCGGGTAGTCGAGTCCGACTGCGCGGCCGACCGCCATGGATCCGGCCCACATCAGCGCGAAGTAGACCAGCAGCGGCAGCGCGATCCGGGCGACGTCGAGGGGCTGGGAGGTGATGGCGTCGCCTTGGAGGGCGAACAGCACGACGATGGTGAACAGCAACCCGTAGAGGGCGAACGGCCCGATCCGGGGGATCAGGTTCGCCTCGTACCAGGTGCGGCCCTTTGCCTTTTCGCCCAGGTGGCGGGTGAGGAACCCGGCCAGGAGCGGGATGCCCAGGAAGATCAGCACGGAGCGGGCGATCTCCCACATGGATACGTCGAGGGCGGTTTGCTGAAGGCCGAGCCATCCGGGGAGGACGGAGAGGTAGAACCAGCCGAGCAGGCTGAACGCGAGGACCTGGAACACGGAGTTCAGGGCGACCAGGACGGCGGCGGCCTCGCGGTGGCCGCAGGCGAGGTCGTTCCAGATGATGACCATGGCGATGCACCGGGCGAGACCGACGATGATCAGGCCGGTGCGGTACTCGGGCAGGTCGGGCAGGAAGAGCCAGGCGAGGGCGAACATCAGGGCCGGGCCGACGATCCAGTTCAGGATCAGCGAGGGGATGAGCAGGCGGCGGTCGCGGGTCACGGTGTCGAGTCGGTCATAGCGGACCTTTGCCAGCACCGGGTACATCATCACGAGCAGGCCGAGCGCGATCGGCAGCGACACCCCGGTGACGGTCACTTTCGCGAGCGCGTCGCCCAGGCCCGGGACGAGGCGGCCCAGGCCGAGACCCGCGGCCATCGCGGCCAGGATCCACACGGCGAGGAACCGGTCCAGGAACGACAGCCGCCCGGCGACCGGCCCCGCGGTGTTCGTGTTCACGAGGCGGCCCCGGCGGGGTCGGGCAGCGGCTGGCCGGCGGGGCGGGTGAGGATCGCGGCCAGTTGGTCGGTCATCCGGGGCAGCAGCCGGTAGTACACCCACGTCCCGCGCCGCTCGGAGTCGATCAGCCCGGCCTGTTTGAGCAGTTTCAGGTGGTGGGAGATCGTCGGCTGCGACAAGTCGAAGGCGGGGGTGAGGTCGCAGACGCAGACCTCTCCGCCCGCGCGGGAGGCGATCATCGACAGCAGCCGGAGGCGGACCGGGTCGCCCAGGGCCTTGAACACCTTGGCCAGCGTCTCCGCCTGGCCCTCGTCCAGCGGTGCGGTCAGCAGGCCGGGGCAGCATCCGTCAGCGCCGTCCTGGCCGAGCACCACAAGCTCTTGTTTCGACATGCTTCTATGTTGACGTTCTTCGATCCAAGGCGCAAGGTTGCATCGACAGACATCGATGCAACCCGATCGGGGAGACTGCCATGTCCCGTGTCCAGCTCGCGCTCAACGTCGCCGACCTCGAAGCATCGGTGGCCTTCTACTCCAAGCTGTTCGGTGTGGAGCCCGCCAAGCGGCGCCCCGGCTACGCCAACTTCGCCATCACCACGCCGCCGCTCAAACTCGTCCTCATCGAGGGCGAGCCCGGCCAGGCCACCCGCCTGGACCACCTCGGCGTCGAGGTCGCCACCACCGACGAGGTCACGGCCGCCACCACCCGGCTCAAGGACGCCGGCCTCGCGACGTTCGAAGAGAACGACACGTCCTGCTGCTACGCCCTCCAGGACAAGGTCTGGGTGACCGGCCCAGGCAAGGAGCCCTGGGAGGTCTACGTCGTCAAGGGTGACGCCGATCAGCTCGGCAAGAACCCCGTCCTGGACGGCGACACCTGCTGCGCCGGGCAGGACGCGACCGCCGAAGCCGCGGAGCCCGCAAACTGCGCGTGCGGCAGCTGAACCACCCGGCCCGGCTCACCGCTGCCTCGGTGCGCCGGGCCGGGACACGAAGGACTCCGAACGCCTTGGGACCGGGGCTGTGGCGTGTTCGAGGGCTCGGCGTGCTTTCGCGGCCTGTTCCTTCATCTGGTCGTCGGTGCGTCGGCTGTGCCGGAGAGGACTCCGCGACCCCGGCCGACGCGTCTTCCGCCGGAGATCGGTTCCCGCGGTGGGTGAAGGGCCGTAGAGCCATTGAGTGCCGGGCGGAAGGCCGCGATACTGACCACCGGCCCACGGGGGATCAAGGGAGGACACATGAGCCAGGTCGTCACGGGGACCATGGTGCGCGTCGAGAACGTCCACAAGTCGTACGGCCAGGGAGCCGCCGCCGTCCATGCCCTGCGCGGCGTCTCCTTCGACATCCCCCGCGGTGAGCTCGTCGCGCTCAAGGGGCGCTCGGGTTCCGGGAAGACCACCCTGCTGAACGTCGTCGGAGGGCTCGACGCACCGGACCGGGGCCGGGTCACCGTGGACGGCCTGGACCTGTCGGAGCTCGGCGAGGACGGCCTGCTGGCGCTGCGCCGGGACCGGATCGGCTTCGTCTTCCAGTCCTTCGGCCTCATCCCGATCCTGACCGCCGCGGAGAACGTGGGCGTGCCGATGCGCATGCGCCGTGCCGGCGTAAGGGAGCGCGAGGAGCGAGTCGAGCTGCTGCTGTCCCTGGTGGGCCTCGCCGACCACGCGGCCCAGCGGCCCGGCGAGCTCTCCGGCGGCCAGCAGCAGCGGGTCGCCATCGCCCGCGCTCTGGCCAACAACCCCTCAGTGCTGATCGCCGACGAGCCCACCGGGCAGCTGGACGCGGAGACCGGCCATGCCGTGATGGAACTGCTGCGTGCGGTGGTGCGCAGCGAACAGGTCACCGCCCTGGTGGCCACGCACGACGCGACGCTGCTCGGCCTGGCCGACCGGGTGCTGGAACTGCGCGACGGGGAGGTACGGGAGGAGACGGGGGAGTAGGCCGAGCCGTCGCCGGTCAGGATTGCGTCAAGGACGCCCCCGACCTGCTCCTCGTCGCATGGGCCGGGAGCGTCGGCGGTCCGTGCACCGCTGTCCGGTCACGCCCGGCGATCAGCTGTGCCCGCTGTCGTCCGGCCATACGGTGATGTGGTCCTGTTCCAGATCCAGCGCCACTCGGTCGCGCATGCCGAGCGCCCTCGTGTACTCGGCGGGCAGCTGGAGGCGGCCCGCCCGGTCGAGCATGGCGTACTCGCGGGCCACCAGCGTCTCGTTGCCGGTGGTCTCGTCGACCTCGCTTCGGCGCAGGACCTCCGTGGAGGTGCGGCCGTCGCGGATGGCGACCGTGCGGCGGACCTCGGTGGCCACGGCGCGGTCATGGGTGACGATGACGATGGTGGTGCCCAGCTCCTCGTTCGCCGTGCGGAAGGCGGCGAAGATCTGCTCGGCGGTGTGGGAGTCGAGCTCGCCGGTGGGTTCGTCGGCGAACAGCACCGCCGGATCGCAGGCGAGGGCCACGGCGATCGCGACCCGCTGCTGCTGACCGCCGGACATCTCGTGCGGGCGGCGGTCTCGGCAGTCGGCGACCTGGAGCAACTCCAGCAGTTCCAGGGCTCGTTCGGTGCGGGCCCGGGAGCGGCGCCCGCCGGCCAGCTGGAGGGGCAGGGCGACGTTCTGGGCCGCGGTGAGATACGGCAGCAGGTTGCGGGAGGTCTGCTGCCAGATGAAGCCGACCACCTTGCGCCGGTAGTACAGGCGGTCCTTCGCGGACATGGCCAGCAGGTTGTGGCCGGCCACCTGGGCGGCCCCGGCGGTGGGGGTGTCCAGGCCGGCCAGGATGTTCATCAGGGTGGACTTGCCGCTGCCCGAGGCGCCCACCAGGGCCATGAGTTCGCCCTCGCGGACGAGCAGGTCGAGGCCCTGGAGGGCCTGCACCTCCACGCCTTCCACCGAGAAGACGCGGACCAGACGGTCGCAGGTGATGAGGGCGTCGTGGCCGTAGGCGGGCCGGTCGCGGGTGGCGGTCGCCTTGTCGGCCAGTTCGGCGAGGGTGGGGTTCGTCGTCATCGGGCTCCTTGGTCGATGAGGGGCCGCAGCCGGCCGGGTGCGCGCCGGGGCCGGCGCGTGCGGGTGAGGCCGCCGGAACGGAGGCCGCGGCCGCCCGGGCCGCCGAGGTCCGGGGCCGGGGCAGCCGAGTCCGCCGGGGTCAGGGGCCAAGGCAGCCGGAGCCCCCAGGATCTGGCGCCGAGGCCGCCGGGGGCGGGGCGCGCCGCCCTTCTCACTTCGTGTCACCCGCTCTCAACTCCCGCACCGCTCCTCTCCTCCCCGCCCACCACGCCTGTACGCCGGCGATTCCCACCGTCACCGCCACCACGGCCAGCGCCGGCACCGTCAGCGACCAGGCGTCGGGGTGCAGCGGGGTCTGCTCCGGGGGAGCGGTCGAGAGCGGCAGGGCCACCGCGGCCAGGTCCATGCCGGGGGAGAGCAGGCGGATCGCGGCCCAGCCGGTCAGGACGCCGCCCGCCGCGGCGAGCACGGCCTGGGGCAGGGACTCCAGGACGAGCAGGCGGCGGCCCTGCGAACGGGTGAGGCCCATGGTGCGGAGGCGGGCGAGCAGCGCGATGCGCTCGGGAGCGGCGCGCAGGAGAGACAGGAGCAGCGCGAGCACGGCGTAGCCGGCGCCTGCCGCCACCGCCGCCGTGTAGAGGCGCTCCACGCCGGACTGGAGGGGGGAGTCGAGGTACCGGGCTCTCTCGTCGGCGCGGAGATGGACCGACACCGCGTTCCGGGCCGCCTCGCGCAGGGCACGGCCGTCCGCTTCCGGGCCCGTCACCAGCAGCGTCGACGGCCTGGCCGCCGTGGCGCCGAGGCCGGCGCGGTCCACCACCAGGAAGTCGGCGCCCGTCACGGCCGGAGTGATGTCCCGGACGAGGACGATGCGGACGGTGACACTGCTGCCGTCCTCCATGCTGACGGGGAACGGAGCCGAGCCCTGGGCGTCCGCCACGCTCGGGGAGGCCACGGCGGGCAGCACGGCCCCGGCCCCCGAGCCGCTCCGGCCCTTCTTCAACGCTCCTTCGGAGAAGGCACCGAGCCCCGTCCGCCTCGTCAGCTCCGCGTAGCCGCCGGGATCCACGCCCACCACCGGGACGGCCTGATGCCCGTCGTTCGACTTCGTCCGGTACGCGATGCTCACCGCCGTCACCTCCTGCACGCCGGGGACCCGGCGCACCCGGTCGGCCAGCCCCGGGGGCAGGGAATCCACCGGCGACCTCAGCCGGGCGTCGGCCCCGACGGCGAGGAGCGCCGAGTGGTCCCGGGCCTCGCCGATACCCGCCAGGACCGAGCCGCCGAACGAGGCCGTGGTGAGGGCGGTGAGCAGGGCGAGCAGCGGCAGCACCGCGGACGCGGAACTGCGGCCGGCCCGGGCCAGGGACAGATGGCTCACCACCCCGCGCAGCCGCCCGGCCGGGCCGGCCAGGATACGCAGGGGGAAGGGGTAGAGGCGGACCAGCAGCAGCGCGGCGATCACCCCCACCAGCACGGGCGCCGCCGCGATCAGCTGATCACCGGGCCCCCCGGACGTGCCCTGCCGGCGCAGGGTCACCACCGCGGCGGCGGCCACCGTCACCAGCGTCAGCTCCGCGACCGTACGTCGCCGGGACGGCCGTACGGACGTCACGTCCTGGCGGAGCGCGGGGATGCGGACGCGCCGGTGGGCGGCCGCCGCCCGCAGCGGGAGGGCGGCGCAGGCGACGACCGTGACCGCGAGGGCGGCCAGTACGGCGGGCGAGGTCCGGGCGCCGGGGAGGGCCCACATCGCCACGGCCAGGCCGAGCGCCCCGGCCGGGACGGCGACCACCGCCGTCTCCGCGAGCAGGCGGGCGGTGAGACCCGGCAACGAGGCGCCGCGGGCGCGCAGCAGGGCCAGTTCGGTGCGGCGGCGGTCGGCTGCCAGGCCGCCCGCCATCACCAGGACGACGACGGCGACCGTACCGCTGCCGAACGCCGCGATCGAGATCAGCGTGGAGAGGCCGGAGCGCAGGCGGGAGTGGGAGGCGAGCACTTCGTCGAGGTCGGTGGAGGACTCCATGCGGGGGTCGGCGGCGTCACGCACCTGCTGGAGACTGGGGCCCGACTCCAGGGAGGCGACCGCGGATTCGAGCGCGCCCAGGTCACGGTGGTGCAGGGTGTCCGGGGCGGGGGCCAGCCGCCAGTAGCGGTGGGGCAGCTCCTCGATGCGCAGGAGCGCGGGGGCGGCCTCGGGTGCCAGCAGCAGGGCGCCGAGCCAGTACTGGGGCGAGTTCGGGTCGGCGGGCACTGCCCGCGTCAGCGCGGGCGTGCGCAGCAGGGGGTCCGCCGTCCAGTAGGCGCCGTCCCGGTCGCGCGGGGCGACGATGCCGGTGACCCGGACGTCGAGCGTGTCCGGGCCCGCGCTGGAGACGTGCAGGACCGACCCGACCCTGATGCGCAGGCTCTTGGCGGTGTCCGCGCTGACCGCCGCCTCCACCTCGGGCGTCTTCGCGGTGACCGTGCCGGATGCGCGTGGCAGACGGCCCTCGTCCAGCCGGGCGTGGTCGGCCATGCCCGCCTGCGCGACGAGGGCGACCCGGGCGGGCAGCCCGCTCGGCCGGGGCAGCCAGGGATCGGGTACCTCATGGTTCACGGAAGTGGCCGCGCCGTACGACGACTGGCCGAGGTCGGGGACGAAGGGGCGCCGGACCGTGCCGAGGATGCTGTCGTAGTCGTACTTCACGGTGGCGGGGCGCAGGAGTTCCTCGCGCTCGTCCTGCGGCATCTCCACCGTCATGGGTGCCGGGGCGGACAGCTGGACGACGCTCCGGAAATGGGGTGCTTGTTCGACGGAGCGGCGCAGGCCCGCGTCCTCGTACCGCTCCACCGCGCGCGGGAACGCGGCGGCCAGGCAGGCGGTCACCGCCACCAGCAGCGCGAGCGCGAGAGCGGCACCGGGGGCCGACCGCAGACGGGTGCGGACCCAGGGGGCGGCGGCACGTTCCACACGCCTGAACGGGATCACCATGTCACTCCCCCTCCCGCAGCGCCCGCACCGGATCGGCCTGGCGCACCGCCAGTAGCGCCACGACCACGACCGGGACGGCGGCCACGGCCGTCAGCAGGGCGGCCACCCGAAGCGGCGGCAGTTCCACCAGCAGATCCGGCACCGGGCGGGTGGCCTCGCCGGTCAGGACGATGAGCGGCAGCACCGCGCGGGTCAGGGCGATGCCCAGGCCCGTGCCCACGGCCAGCGCCAGCGCGATCAGGACGCCCTGCTCGGCCGCGACGGCACGGGCCAGCCGGCGGCGCGGGGCGCCCAGCGCACGCAGGATCGCGAACTCGGCATTCCGCTCCCGCAGCGCCCCTGCCGCACTCACCGCGAACCCGAGCGCGGCCAGCACCGCAGCCGCCCCGGCCGCCGCGGTGAACGCGGCCTCCGGGCCCGCCCCGAACGGGTCGTCGCGCAGCTCGGCGGCTATCTCGTCGCGCACGACGATCTGCCCGGGATCGAGGTCGGGCCGGGCGCGCAGAGCGGTGGCGATGCCCGCGCTGTCCGAGGGCGAGTCCGGCCGCAGCCACCACTCGGTGGGCGTGACGGCTGCCCCGTAGCGTGTCTGGAGGACCCGGTTCACGGCGCGCAGATCGAGGAGCACGGCGCCGCCGTCGTCCTCTTGCTCCCCGCCCCGGGTCGTCGGCAGCTGCCGCAGGGCGCGCACGATCCGCACGGGCACGTTCTGCCCGTCGAAGGCGATGTCCACCGTCTGACCGGGGCGGGCGCCGGCGGAGGCGAGGAAGCGATCGGTGGCGAGGGCGGCCACAGCGGTGGTCCTGGGCTGTGTCACCTGCATGCGCAGTGTCAGCGACGGCCTGAGCCAGGGCTGGTAGGACGGAATGTAGCCCGTGCCGTACACCACGGTCGGGTGCGCGGCGGGGCGGACGCGCGGGCGGGCCGGCGCGGTGTCGGAGCCGGGCGAGCCCAGCCCCTGGGTGCCGGAGACCGCCGTCCAGGACGCCGGCAGGGGCACTCGCCGTGCCGTGCCGGCGGCGGTCGTCGCGGTCAGGGCGTCGAGGGTCAGGGTCTGCTGTTCGGCTCGGAGGGACGGCACGGGCAGCACGAGCTCCACCCCGGTGAGCGTCAACGGCCCGTGGTTGCGCGGCAGTTCGACGGACAGTGTGTGCGGGCGCCCGTCGGCGGGGAGTTCGCCGGACGGCAACGGGTAGGGGACGCCGTGCTCGTCCTCCAGCGTCTGGGTCACGGTCGCCGCGCTCTTCGTGCCCCGCGCCGAACCGGCCAGGGTCGCCGTCAGCGTCAGCCGGGTCGCCCCGGCGGGCACGCGCGCGCCCGCCGACTCACCGGGACCCAGCCCCGCCAGCAGCTGCTTCATCGGGGCGGGCGCCAGGTCGGGGCGGAACAGGACGGTGTCCGCCGCGCGTGCGGTGTCCAGCGTCAGCACCGTCGCCGTGCGGCGCCCGGACAGCGGCAGGGTCGTCCGCACGGCGGGGACGGCCTCGCGCACATGGGGCACGGCCGCGTAGTCCTGCGTGCGGCCGAACTCGCCGCCGCCGGTGCCCAGGATCCGCACCGGCGCGCCCGCCGCGAAGTCGGCCTGGTCGTCCTGCGAGCGCTCCCAGGAGGAGCCCTGGCCGATCGCCAGTACGCCGAGCGCGACGGCCAGGACGAGCAGCAGCACGGGACCGGCGCCGCGCCCCGGACGGCGGCTGAGCTGCCAGCCGGCCAGCGCCGCGGCCAGCCCCCGCCCGCCCGTCGCCCGGCGCTCGGCGAGCCGGGCGGCCAGCGGCAGCAGACGCAGCGTCAGGACCGCGCCGGCCAGCAGCGCGAGGGCGGGCGCGGCGACCAGCAGCGGGTCGATGCCCAGGGCGCCGGTCGTGTCCGCGCTCACCGCGCCCGACGTGCGGCGGTCCAGCTGCCAGTAGGCGACCCCGGCCACCGCCACCAGCCCCAGGTCCGCCCCGGCCCGCAGCGGAGCGGGCAGGGCGTGGGCGCGGGACGTGCGGAACCCGGTCGCCGCGACCGCCGGCAGGGTCACCGCCAGCGCGCACCCCAGCGCCACTCCGGCCGCCGTCAGCCACACGCCGAGCCGTCCGCCGGCCGACACCTCCAGCTCCAGTCCGAGCCGGGCCAGCGCCCCCTGCCCGGCCAGCAGCCGGATCAGCGGGCCCGCCAGCAGCGGGGCGATCAGCAGCGCGGGCCCGGCCAGCAGCAGCGCCTCCCGGACGGCGAGGCCGGCGAGGGCGGGGCGGGAGGCGCCGCGGGCGCGCAGCAGCCGGGTCTCGCCGGTGCGTTCGGCGGCGAGCAGCCGGGCCACGAGCAGCAGCGCGCAGGCCGCGAGCAGGGCGAGCTGGAGGGCGACGATCAGGAGGGTGGAGCGGGAGACGAGCAGGGAGCGCTCGACCCGGTCGAGGACCTCGGGCAGGGCGGTGCTCGCGGTCGTCCCGCCGACCGTACCGCCCTTGCTGCCGTCCCCGGTGGGCAGTTCGAGCAGGGCCGGCCCGGTGCGCGCGGAGGCGCGCAGGGCGCCGATGCGGTCGGCGGTGAGGCTGGCGAAGTCGGCGGAGGCGAGCCACCCCGACCCTCCGCCGCTCACCCGGCCGCCGGTGACGACGGAGGGCGTCGTCAGCAGGGGGCCGTAGGTGGTGAAGGTGGACGCCCGTACGCCCCGACCGCCGAGTTCGTCCAGCAGCCAGTAGGGGGAGGCCGGGTCGGTGGGCCGGTACACGCCGGTGACGAGGATCCGCACGGGCGGCCCGTCGAGCCGGTCCGTGACGGTGAGGCGGGCGCCCGGCGCCAGTCGCAGCCGCCGCGCGGCGGTCTCGGGCATCGCCACCTCGACGTCCGGCGCGCCCGCACGGGGCAGGCGCCCTCCGCTGATCCGCACCTGCGTGGGGTCGATCGCCGCGAAGTGCGTGAGGTCGGGCTTGTCGTCGGGCCGGGTGGCCGCGGCCGGGGTGGTTGCAGGCAGGGCGTACGGGCCGGAGCGCACCAGCGTCCGCACGGTCACCGGCAGTCCGTCGAAGACCCGGCGCGCTCCGTCGCGCACGGCGGCGTCGGCGGTCCGGCGACGATCGGCCGCCACCTCGGCCTTGACGACCAGCGCGGCATCGGCGGCATTGCGCGGCTCGGCCAGCGAGTGGCGCAGGGCCGCGTCGCCGATCGCGGTCGAGTAGGCGGCCAGGGCCGCCAGCACGGACGTGGTCAGCAGGACGGTGACGAGCGCGGCGGTGATCAGCGTGCGATGCGCCCGCGCCCTCGCCAGGACGAGCGTGGCACGCCCCGAAAACCCCGCGAAACGCCCCCCATACGTCGTCACTCGGCTTCCCCCAAGCCTCTACTGTCACCGTCGCCTCAGACTTTCCGGTGATGTTGTCAGACCAGATGCGGCGGGGTGAGTGAAAGTGAAGCGGGCTTGACCGGATTGTGACCGGAAATCGGCGCTCTATGAACGGAATCCGGGCTGTGAGGCGCAAACTCTGGCGCGTTGATCACCGACGCTGCCCCGTACGCCGGGTGGCCGGTCTCACGACCTGGGGAGCAAGAGGGAGCGGGCTCCCGACGCTCTGCGACTCCGCCTCCGGCGTTGTCGTCGGTCGCCGACGCTCTGCGTCGCCTCCCTTCTCCGCCTTGGATTCGAAGCCGCACGACGCCGCTCGCCGATCCGCTCCCTATTGCTCCCCAGGTCGTCAGTTCTGGTACGGGTTCCGACCGGGCCCGCCCGGCGCGTACCCCGGGTGTCCCTGGCCCTGCCCCGGCGCCTGTCCCCACCCCTGCGCCTGCCCGAACGGGTTGCCCTGCTGCGCGGCCGCGTGCTGCGCCAGCAGCTGTTCCGCCTGCTCCTTCGGTATCTGCTGCTCCCCGCCGCAGAACGTGCACTGCGTCGCGAACTTCGTCGAGAACGGGAACAGCGGCACGAAGAACAGCGTGAACTTGGTGACCCGCTTGCGCAGCGTGTGCGCGGCCGGATTGCCGCACCAGCCGCAGACCAGCGTCAGCACGGCCAGCTGGTACAGATATCCCCGCGTACCGAAAATGATCACGTCGTGGGTCCCTTCCCCGTGTCGCCCGGAAGTGCCTGCCGACAGAACGTCAGCAGCTGTTCGTCGTCGTAGGTGTCGTGGCTGCCGAAGGTGCCGTCCATCGCGTTGTGGCGCCGTACGGAGGCGAGTTCGGCGCGCAACATCCCCGCAGCGTCCGGCCCGGCACCGGCGGCCCCCATCCGCGCCAGGCACCGCGCCACGCGGACCCGGGACTGACGGCTTCGCTCCCAGGCCGCCAGCAGCACCGGAACGGATTCCTCGGCCCGCCCCGAAACCTCCCACAGCGCGGCCGCCGCGTCCACTCGCAGCCACAACTCCCCGTGGTCGAGCAGCGCACGGAGCCGGGGCGCGGCCGTCGCCGCCCGCGCCCCGAGCCCGGCCACGGCGTTGACGGCGGCGCGCACCTCGTGGACACGTCCCGCCCGCAGCCCCTCGGTCAGCACCGGCAGTACGGCGTCGGTGTCCCCGTCGACCGCCCACAGGGCCTGAGCCGCCTCGACGGCCTCCACCGCCGAGACCGCCCCGGGGTCGCGCAGCAGCACGCGCAGATCCGGTACGGCGTCACGCGCGGCGGGCCCGAACGAACCGAGCGCCCGCAGTGCCGCCGTACGCAGCCACTCGCCCCGGTAGGCCGGGGCGCCGCGCAGCACCCGAAGCACCTCCGGCACCGCCTCGCCCGCGGGTATCGCGGTCAGGGCCATCAGCAGCGGGCTCGCCCGGTCGTACGCGGCCTCGTCCAGCCGGACCTCGCCCAGCCTGCGGCGCAGCACCCCCGCCAGCGGGGCCGCCGCCGGCCCCAGGAAACCGATGGCGAACCCCACGTCGTGGGGTATCTCGCGCCGCTCCAGGGCCGCGGCCAGCGCCGGTACGGCACGGGGGTCGCCGAGGCGGGCCAGCGACTTCACCGCGCTGCCGAGCGCCGGGGGGCCGCTGGGCCAGTCCCGTACCCACGAGGCGGGATCCGCCGCGACCCGCGCCGCCAGCGCGTCCGAGGCGGGCGCGGCCAGCCCGAAGAGGTCCTCCAGCACCTGGGCCGCGGCGCCGGCCAGCCGGGGCTCGGGCGTGGCGAGCTGTTCGCCGACCAGCCGGACCAGCTCGTCGTAGGACCCCCGCCAGACCCGGATCAGCGCACTGCTCATCCGGAGCGCGTCGATCCGCTGCTGGTGGTCGGGGCTGCGCAGCTGATCGGTCAGCAGCGCCGTCCGCTCGGCGACCCGGTCGTCGAGGCCGGTGTGGAGCGTACGCAGCAGATCCGCGGTCCAGGGCGCGGTGCGGGCCGGGACCTCCTCGCCGGACAGCGCCCGGGCCTGGCCCAGCCGGGCCGCGGCCCGTTCCTCCGTGGGCGGTTCCCCGGCGCCGGACGTCTCGGCGTGCGCGTCGAGGGCCGCGATCACGTCGGCGGCCAGGCCGGGCCGGGGCTCGCAGCCCGTGCCGCGGGCGGTCGGGGCGGAGCACCGTGCGGGGGCCTGGCGCAGCTGCCGCAGCAGGCCCGTCACCACACGTACGACGTCGCCCGGCAGCGCGTCCGGCGCGCACCGCGCCAACTGGGCCAGCGCGGCGAGCCGCAGCCCGGGCGGGAACCCCTCGCCGGTCAGCCGGGTCAGCCAGGCCGAAGCCTCCCCGGCCAGCGAACGGTGCCGCAGCGCGACCCGCCCGGCCGCCTCGACCAGCGCGAACCGTACCTCCTCGGACGGCTCCACCGGCAGCCGCTCCCGCAGCAGCGCGAGCACTCGCGACGGGTGGCTGTGGAGCCCGGCGAGCGCCATCGGCGCGGCGAGCCGCACCCCGGGGTCCTCGTCGGCCATCAGCTCGCAGAACACCCCGGACCCCGCGGTGACGGCGGTCGCCGCCATCGCGTAGTTCGCCGCCCCCTCGATCTCCTCCTCGGCGATCTCGTCCTCGTCGTCCTCGCCCAGATCGATGCCGCCGATGCTGGTGAGCAGCTCCACGACGCTGCCCCGGTCCTGGACGTCCGGATCCACGATCAGCTCGAAGAGGAAGGGAATGCAGGCCAGTGTGCAGGCGTACACCTCGCCCTGGTGGTGCACGGCCCCGTACATGCCGTCCAGTGCCGCCTCGCGCACCACCGGATCGTCGGAGGCGAGCCCCCGCAGCATCGTCGGTACGTCATCGGCAGGCCCGTAGGCATGCTCCATCGAGGCCCAGTCGACCTCGTCGATCCCTGCGAACACGCCCTCGCCTCCCCACGCGATTCACACGAAGCAGTGTCTGCCAGAGTGTGCACCACGGTCCGACCGTGTGCCCTCCACATGCGTTCTTTTCCTGACGGACATGACAAAGTTCTCGTCATGCGCTATCGGACCGCCGGGCGGAACGATCTCCTCCGGTGTCCGGCCCCGTTGGTCGCGGGACCATGGACGGCTGCCCGTCGGCCGCCGACCGCGAACGGCTGCCACGGGCCGTCCGCCCCCGTCTGCCGGTCCGCTACCCGTCTGCCGGTCCGCTACCCGTCGGCTGGTTCGCCACCCGTCGGCCGTCCGGGAACCGGAGCCGCCGCGTCACCGTCCGCCAGGCGCCACACGGCTTTCCGCACCACGTCCGGACTGCCCGCGGAGGAATGGCCGACGACGCGCAGGGGCCGGTGGGCCGCGTAGTCGCTCCGACAGGCCGACGGCCCGTCCGCCGAGCAGCCGGTCGGGCCCGGACCCCCGACGAGCGCCGCGCCCAGGAGGCGGGCTCCCGGAGGGCGGTCCTCCGGAATGTGGGCATCCGGGATCGGGTGGGGACGGGGGATGCGCACGCGCGTGATCACTTCCATTCCTGTGGTCGTGCCGAATGGTCGGTACGGCTGCCACCGGGCCCGGTGGTGTGCGTGTCCGCAGCGGGTCTCCGTTCCGCCGCCGTCGCACGGGCTTGATCGTGGCTGGTCAAGAAAACCACAACGAGTCGGGGCGGGAGAAGCGGGGCACGGACACGGGCGCGGACATGGCAGTGGGCACGGACATGGCAGTGGGCGCGGACGTGGCAGTGGGCGCGGACGTGGGCACGGGCATGGTGGGGCGGCGGCACGGCGACACCGGCCGGGGCCGCAGAGCGCCTCAGTCCTTCGTCGGCAGCGGCCGAGCCCGTTCGGGGTCGTCGAGCGGCCCGAGCAGATCGCCGTACCGTGCCAGCCGGGCCGCCATGTCACCGGCCAGGAAGACCAGTTCTCCGGGCGCCCGGCACTCCTCGATCTCCTCCCAGGTGACGGGGGCGGAGACGGTCGGCTCGGGGCGGGCGCGCAAGGTGTAGGGGGTGGCGGTCGTCTTCGCCGCCGCGTTCTGGCTGAAGTCGATGAACACCTTCCCCGGCCGCAACGCGCGGATCATCCGGTGGACCACCAGGTCCGGAAGCGCCTCCTGGGCCTCGACGGCCAGTTTCTTCGCGTAGGCCGACACCCGCTCGGCGGGGGTCGGCTCCACCGCCACGAGCAGATGCAGCCCCTTCGACCCGGAGGTCTTCCCGCAGGCGAGGAGCCCGTCCGAGGCCAGCCGGTCGCGCAGCCACCGCGCCACCGCGCAGCACTCCACCACGGTCGCGGGCGCCCCCGGGTCCAGATCGAACACCATCCGGTCGGCGGTCCCGGGTGCTCCGGCGCGCCACTGCGGGGTGTGGAACTCCACCACGAGGTTGGCCGCCCACATCAGCGAGGCCAGGTCGTCCACGACCACCTGCCTGGCCTGCTCGTCCTCGCGATGCGGCACCGGAGTGGTCCGTACCCAGGACGGCGTACCGGGCGGCGGATTCTTGGTGAAGAAGCACTGCCCGTCGGGCCCGTCCGGATAGCGCAGGAAGGACACGGGGCGGTCGCGCAGATGGGCCAGCAGGGGGTGCGCCACCGCGGTCGCGTAGTAGTGGAGCACCTCGCCCTTGGTGGTGCCGGTGGCCGGATACAGCACCTTGCCGAGATTGCTGAGCGCCAGCCGTCGCCCCTCCACCTCTGTGATCGGCGTCATACGATAAGAATCACATGATTCCCGTGCATATAGGCACAACACGGGCGTCGAGCGCGGCTCGTACGCATCCAACGCATTCAACGCGTCCAACGCATCCATCCAGACCTCATGCGCACACAAGGGGCGAACAGTGAGATCCATATGGAACGGCGCCATCTCCTTCGGGCTGGTCAGCATCCCGATCAAGCTGGTCAACGCGACCGAGAGCCACTCGATCTCGTTCCGCCAGATCCACCTCGCCGACGGCGGGCGGATCCGGTACCGGAAGGTCTGCGAACTCGACGGGGAGGAGATCGCCGCCGCCGAGATCGGCAAGGCGTACGAGGACGCCGACGGCTCGATGATCCCGATCACCGACGAGGAGCTCGGCTCGCTCCCGCTCCCCACCGCCAAGACGATCGAGATCGTCGCCTTCGTGCCCGCGACCTCGATCGACCCGCTCCAGATGGACGCGGCGTACTACCTCTCCGCCAACGGCGTCCCGGCGGCCAAGCCGTACACCCTGCTCCGCGAGGCACTGAAGCGGAGCCGGAGGGTCGCCGTGGCGAAGTACGCGCTGCGCGGGCGGGAACGGCTCGGCATGCTGCGGGTGGTCGACGACGTGATCGCCATGCACGGCCTGCTCTGGCCGGACGAGATCCGCAGTCCCGAGGGGGCCGCCCCCGAGGCCGACGTCACGGTGCGCGACGCCGAACTCGACCTGGCCGACGCGCTGATGGACACCCTGGGTGAGGTCGACATGGACTCGCTCCACGACGACTACCGCGAGGCCGTCGAGGAACTCATCGCGGCGAAGGCCGAGGGCCGGACCCTGGAGCCCGCGAAGGCCGAGGCCTCGGGCGGCAAGGTCATCGACCTGGTCGCCGCGCTGGAGAAGAGCGTCCGGGAGGCCAAGGAGGCCCGTGGCGAGGCGGCCCCGACCGGGGAACCGAAACCGGGCGAGGAGCCCGCCGAGGGCTCCATGGCCGAGGTCACCTCCCTCACCGGCCGCAAGAAGTCGGGCGGCACCGGAGCCAGGAAGAAGGCCGCGGAACCCCCCAAGAAGGCGGCGGCGAAGAAGACGAAGTCCACGACGAGCCGGGCGCCCGCCAAGAAGACCGCGTCGCGGTCGACGGCGAAGAAGTCGACGGCGAAGCAGTCGACGACCGCCAAGACGTCGAAGCCGGAGAGCAGGACCACCGCGAAGACCGGTACCAAGTCGGCGGCGAAGAACACGACTTCACGCAAACGTGCCTCTGCGTGAAACCGAAGCCCCGCCCATGCCGCCCCGTCGCGGAGTGCCGTGGGACCGAAGCCCGCCCCGCTCCGAAAGCCGCCCCGAAGCCGTTCGTTCCGTGGCGGCTCCGTGGCGGCTCCGTGGCGGCTCCGTGGCGGCCGAGGCTTCCAGGGGCGGCCGATCAGGCGGTCGCGCCCCGCGCGCGCCTACGCGTGCGCGTATTCCTATGCGTGCACGCATCCCTATGCGTACGCGTCGGCGCCGTCCCGGGCCCGGACTCCGGTTCCAGCGGTACGAGGTCGACGTATCCGTCCGCCGGAGTCCCGACCTCCGTCACGTCGTCGTAGCCCTTGACGGCCTTGAGGGAGGCGTCCTTGCCGAGACTGCGCAACGACGTCAGCACGCCGTCCGCGGTGTCGAATCCGTTCACGAAGTCGACGCGGGCCACGGCGAGTTCTCGGTTCGCATCCAGCGGGTGGCCGGTGACGCCGTGGTACGTCTTCGAGGCGTACCGGGCGTAGATCGCCGGGTTGGCGAAGCTGATGGGAAGCCCGTTCCGGGCCTGCTGGGCGAGTAACTGGACACCGGCGATGACCGGCGCGGCCAGCGACGTACCCCCCGACGCGGTACGCGTCGTGCCCAGCGACCCGTCGGGCAGCGTCTGGGTCTGGCCGACCAGGAAGCCCGTGTTCGGGTCGGCGACGGCCGCGATGTCCGGCGCCGTGCGCATCCGCTGCTTCCCGGTCGCCCGCGCGAGCGCGTCCTGGACGATGCCGGTTGGTCCCGGTGACGGCCAGCCCGTTCGACCTCAGCCACCGGCCGACCCAGTCGATCTGCTTCTGGGTGGCTCCGAACCGCTCCTGCGCCCGCTCCGGGCTCAGATACTTCCTGTGCGGAGGCCAACCTCGAGTCGGAAACGACGGCGGTGTAGGCGGCCGACTGCTTCGCGAACAGCAGGCGGCCGTCGCGGACTGGAACAAACAGATCACGGCAGCGGTGAAGGCCGTGGATGACGCCGATCAGGGCGTACTGCTCGCGCTGCGCAAGGCTGCAGGCGCCAAAGGGTTTTTCGAACAGGCGCTCAATCCATTCGGGATACACGACTTCAACGCGACTGCCGTCGGTGACATCGAAGTGTACGAGGCCCGTGAGGCCAAGCAGCACGCGAAGCGGTTGCTCGAGGGTAATGGGCTTTCACCCGAGGAACTCGCGGCGTTTGAGAGAGACCTCAGAGACAACGCGAACGACAGGGTATTCAGTCGGACTCTGCTGGACTCGCTCGGGCCGGAAAAAAACTCTGAAGCTGACAAACCGACTCAATGACCTCGCCTATGGTGATGACACCAAGCACAAGGCGCAGTATTTGGGTCTGGAGCGTGGACTCGCGAATACCGTGGCCGGCGCCACTCGGGTGTCTGACTTCAAGAGGGCGGACGGCAAAAAGCTGCTCTACGGCTCCAAGGAGTACCAGGATGCCTTCTCGGAGTGGTCCAGGACCGATGACGCCACATTCTACAACAAATGGCGCGACGGGTTGAAGGCTGCGGGAACCGAGACCTACGATCTGGATGCCGCAGCGGACAAGGTCAATACCGTGGCCGAGGGGCATGGTCAGAAAGTACGCGGGTACCAGTCCTTGGTGACGCTTCTCCAGCGTGGAGACGCCCAATACTCACCGTAGTTCATGGCTGACATCACCGATGACATGATTTCGGCCGAGAAGAGGAACAAGAACGTCTGGGACCTGTACGGGCAGTTCGGCTCCAAGTCCGGAGACGGCTGGTTCGCCAACGATCCTGTCGATGGGGCACTCGGAATCATGGGACGTGAACCCGAGAACGCCACGGGGTATCTCGATCCGAAATCCGGCGATGGGAGCAACGGTCGCCTCACCTATCTCCTCAAGGACCGCGACTGGGATGTCGTCAACACCACCAGATGGTCAGGCAACGTCGAGATCACCGGAAGCGACACGGTTGACGAGGGCAGCAGGGTGGGCCTCGGTGCTGCCATAGAAGCAGGGGCGACCGGTCATCCGGCGGGGGACACCTCGAAACCAAGCGACGGAAAGCACACCGTGGGCGAGGCGAGGGTCATGCAGCAGGCGTTGAGTGTTCTCGACGAGGGAACCGGCGGTGACCAGATTAAGTCCCACCTGCGCGATCCGCTGGCACGTGCTCTTGTCGACTACGCCCCGGACACGCACAGCATCCTGACTCATGACCCGCGTTACGCGTACACCCAGGGCGTCAAGGCGCAGGGGTCCCACGATCTCATCAACCAGTGGGCCGAGGGCCGGGGAATTGACCACGAGAAGGACCCGGTCGTGAACTACCTGCGAGACTACAACGACCTGCACTACAGCACCGCACGCAACCAGGCGCTCGCGGACCTGCACAGGGGACTGTCCTGATGAAGAAGTCCGTGATCGCCGCGACCGCGGCAGCCATCCTCGTGGCGGGTGGTGGCGCTGTTTACGCGACAGGCGTCTACGACAACTGGCGGGACGGCCGGGCGCTCGAGGCGGGGTGCAGGGGGCTCGTCGATCCCGTTGAGATGAAGCGTGCCCTGGGGGCCGAGCGCGTGAGTGGGAAGGGTACGACCGGTGGGGGCTGCCAGGCCTTCGACCCGGGTGGGACGAACGCTTCCGTGACCATATCGCTGCAACGCGGTGCGGACCCCGAGTCGGTCGTGGTGAACGCGGACAGGATCCTCGACCAGCACCCCGCAGGGGTGTTGGTACCAGTGTCCGGAGGCTGGCCCGCCCTGGTGTCGGCGGGCAGCGGCACCGAGTCCTACGCCACCGCCTTCCTGCCCTGCGGCAAGGGAAGGAGCGACGATCTCCTGCTGAGCCTGAGCGCTGTCCGGGCTCGGTCCACGGGCACTGTGCAGGAGCGACGCGACGCTCTCGCGGCGCTGGTGACCCGGGCAGTCGAGCGGGCGGCCGATGAACAGCACTGTGTGCTGTCCGCCAATGAGGAGAAGAAGGGCGTGTCCTCGGAGGCGTTCGCGCGCCTGAAGCAGGCCGGGGAAGCGTCCGGATCCTGCCGAGGGATCAGATATCCCGCCTACGAAACCGAGGCGGACGGCTCGGCGCCCGTCGAGCAGTGTCTTCTGGCCGACCCCGACGGAAGACAGACCTTCCGTCTCGCGGCCTACTACGGTCCGTACCCGAAAGCGCCCCGCAGAGATCCGCACCGCAACCCCCACGACTACGTGGGCCGTTCGGGCGATTCCGGGCAGAGGTCCTGGACCACTGCGAACTGCCCCATCGGCGAAGCGCTCTACACCCTGGAGCCGGTCCGCCCCCAGGCCGCAGCCTCCGAACGTGAACGCGCGGCTCTCCGCCGCTTCGCCGCCGAATCGGCGAGGCGACACGGCTGCGGGACACCTGCCGAGGCCGCCGATCGATAGAGCAAGACTGGTGGATCTATGGACCGTTCGCCCGTCCGCCGTGCTGACACAGGCGGGCGGGCAGGCGGACGGCCGCGCCGACGCGCTCCCGCCTCACTCGCTCCGCGGTCGGAGAACGACAGACGACAGCGCGGTCATCGCGACGAACACGGCCGGCATCCCGAGTGGCATCACCATGCTCGGCCGCTCGTTCAACCGGTCGATGTACTGGCCGACGGTGAAGAACCAACCGACCGTCTCGACGATCAGCGTTGGATAGACACGGCGCTCCCGCAACAGCCGCATGCCCACCCACAGCACGGCCGGCATGGCCAGCAGTAAATGGGACAGTGCGGTTGCGAGCACGGGCACGAACAGCGCCTTGCCGACCCGCCGTGCCACGTGTGTTCCAGACACGGCCGTCACGATAGGCCGCCCACGGATCCCGGGCAGGACCGGACTGGGTCCTCCGCCCACAGCGAGCCACGGGCCACCCATGACACGCCGACGGGACGGTTCCTCGGGGACGGTACGCGGTCACGGACGGCGTCGCGCCCCCGACTTCCCGTACGGCATACGGGCGACCGTCCGCGCGCAGCGTGCCCGCGCGCCTATGCTCACGGCATGGAGCAGAGCGAAGTGGTGAAGCGCGTGGTGGGCATCCTCACGGAGGCGGGGGAGATCCGCCGACTGCTCGAAGAGAGCGGGGACCGCGACGACGTCGAAGCCGATTCGACCGTGGTGACCGCGCTTCTGAACGAGACGATGCCCCGGATCACGATCCCCGAGGACGCCACCATCGAAGAGGTCGCGACTCTCGTCGGCCGCGAGGTCGGCGGCGCAGTGGAACAGCTGGTCGGAGCGTTCACCCTGGCCTTCGCGATGCTCGCCCAGGTGCACGACTCCGGCCAGACCGACGTGTCCTCCGCCGACGTGCTCCAGGACCTCGCGCTGCGGGCCGAGCAGATCGGCAACGGCGGCCCGGAGGGCACGGACGCGTAGCCTCGTCGGCCGGAGCTCCGGCCGGGCCCGTCGAGCGTAGTGGGCCGACGCGTCCTGGAGGCCGATTCGCGGTGCCCCCGCAGGACCACTTCACCCGTGGCCCGAAGGCACCCGCCCCGCGCCTCCGTAGCTCGTAGGCTGGCAACCATCACGAGCACCAGGACCGGAGCAGGCGTGGGAAGAGTTGCGAAGAGCCTCACCGAGGCGAACCTCAGGGCGCTGGCCGGCTCCCGTTCCTTCGAGCGCGGGGCCGGATATCTCGACGCGGTGTCCGGGATCGAGGTCGGTGACGACGGTGCCACCGCGACCGCTCACGGCACCGAGCGGTACGGCTCGTCGGCCTGCTGCGGAACATGCGCGACTGCCACCGTCGCCTGGACACACCGGACGAGTTCACCGCGTACGTGACCGCCCTGCACACCGCCCACAGACGCAAGCGCAACCTGATGCGGCTGATGGACGAACACGGGCTCTGAACCGGGCCCGGGCGGCCCGCAGCTTCCCGCACCCGTCCCCGCCACAAGTGGGTGCCGCCTGCCACTGGTGAACGACAGAATGCCCCGCGCCGGATTCCAGCCGGCGTGGGGCGCTCGTCCGTTGCGTGAGCGTCAGCCCTGGGCGGCGTACGCGACGAAGGTCCCCCAAGCCGTGGGCGAGAGGGCAAGCTCAGGGATGCTCAGGTCCTTGGAGTCGCGGACGTGGACGGCGGAAGGGCAGGCCGCGACCTCGACGCAGTTGTCACCCTCCGAGCCGCTGTGGCTCGACTTGTGCCAGGACATCGCCACCTCGACGCAGTTGTCGCCCTGAGAGCCGCTGTAGCTGCTCTTGAACCAGGTCAGTCCGGACGTGTTCATAGCGCTCCTCGCATTCGCTTCAACAGGCTAAGTGAGTCCTCCGGTGTCAGAGCCTGCGAGCGCAGTTTTGCATACCGCTGCTGGAGCACGCTGATCTCCTTCGCATTGGCGATCAGGCGTCCGTTCTGTTGCCCTTCCGAGTAGGCGAACCACCGGTTCTGTGGCGTCTCGGCCAACGCGATCGGCCCGTCCAACCCCGCATGGGACGGACGTCGCGTCGGCATCACCTGAAACTCCACGTTCCAGTTCTGGTCGACCAACGCCACGAGATGGTCGAGGAGTTCACGTGTGACTTCCTCTCCACCCGTCCACCGTTCCAACACCGCCTGTTCCACGATGAAGTTGAACGCCGTAGGCGGCTTCCGGTTGACGGAGAGCAGCTTCTGCCGTGCCAGGCGTGCCCCGACGCGTTGCTGCAACTCCTCGGGATCAGGCAGTGGAGGCACGTCCAGCGACACCGCCCGAGCGTACGACTCCGTCTGCAACAGGCCGGGCACCACTCGACAGTCGTAGTTGTACATGCTGACCGCCGTCCGTTCCAGCCGCGCCCACTGCCGGAACCAACTCGCCAGCCCCGCCTGACGCGACAGATGCGGCGCCGCCTTCCGCAACGCGCCCGTGTTGCCGAGCGCCGCCTCGGCCCGTTCCACGAAGTCGTCGTCCGGCATGCGCCGGCCCTGCTCGATCGAGGCGACCGTGTGCTTCGAGAAGCGCACCGCGCGGCCGAACTCCTCGCGGCTCAGGCCCGCGTGCTCCCGTAGGGCCTGGACGAACGCGCCGAAGGTGCGCAGACTGTCCGAGGCTTCCGGTTCGGCCCCGGTTCCGGTTCCGCCGCCTGCCGCCGCTTCCGTGCAGCCGTCCGTGTTCTCGTAGGCCACCGTTGTGCACCTCCCGCGCACCCACCCCGCCGTGCCGCTTCTGACGCCGCTCATCGTCACACTCAGTGCTGCGTACCGTCCACTGAGTGTGTGCGTACGCTGACCCAGCGTACGCGGGTCGAACCTGGTGAACGCCCTTGATCGCCCGGCACATTGGGCGCATGACACCACCAGCCGCCCCCACGGCTCATCAAGTTCCGGTCACTGTACGTGTGTTCACTCAACGGTTCAGCTCGACCCCGCGCGGTGCCCGCCTCGCCCGCCATCTCGCGCAGCACCAACTCGATGCCTGGGGTTTTCCCTACAGCGGCCACGTCTCGGACACCGCCGCCGCGCTCGTCGCCGAGCTCGCCGCCAACGCCGCCACGCACGGGCGCGTACCGGGCAGGGACTTCGAGGTCGTGCTGACACTGTCCTGCGGGGTTCTCCGGATCGCGGTCTCCGACACCCGGGGCGAACTCCGGCCCTGCGACCCCGGCTCACCCCTCCCGGCCCTCGCGCCGCTTGCCGAGAACCGCCGGGGCCTGTTCCTCGTGGCGGCGCTCGCCGACCGGTGGCACGTGCTCGATCGGGAGCCCGTCGGCAAGACCGTCGTCGCGGAGCTGGACCTGCCGCGATGACCGCCGCCGTACATCACCCCGCCGGTACGGCCGGACGCCGCGTCGTCGGACCGGGGCACGCACGTGGAGCCTGCCCCGAGGCCGGTCCGGCAGGGGAGCGGCCTCGGGGCAGGAGGCGGAACGGAGCGGCGCGGGGAACCCTCTCGAATCGGCTGGTCGGGAGCTGTGCTCGTACAGGTCAGTAGTCGGAGAAGTTCCAGAACATGCCCACTTCGGTGTCCGAGACGACGACCAGGCCGCAGTCCTCCGAGTAGACGCTCAACGGGCTGTACGCAAAGCCCGGTGACGTGAAGTCGAGTGTGCCGCGCACGTGGCCGGGCATTTTGACGTTGGTGTGATAACTGGCCCCGTCCCCGTATCGCGCGAGGATCGTGCGCGCCATCGCCCGCAACTCCTCCTCGCTCTCGGTGAAGCGCCTCAGGTTGGACAGGGTGCAGCAGTCGTCCGTGAGGGCCAGCAGCAGGTTCTCGGCGCTGGCCCGGTCGATCTCCTGGAGACGCTTCGCGATGTACTCCCGGGGGTGGACGGCGAACGGGAATGTGGGGAACCCCTCGCGCTCCGGGTTCTCTGCCGCGTCGTCGAGCCCGGTCCAGCCCCGCGGGTCCGGGACCCGCCCCATCAGCGCGAGGACGTCGAGGACCCAGTCCTCGTGGCGACGCGGCCCCGTGGCGTCGTACGGGTACGCGTCCTCGAACAGGTGGCGTACCGCGGCTTCCCAGGAGGTCTGATCGACGGACATGGGGTGCTGGCCTTTCTCAGCCGGGGCTCTGGAGCTTGGAGGGGCATCGACATCATGGCTGTGAACGGCCGGGTGCGGCTGCTGTCGTACCTGATCCGACGCCAAACAGTGGGGTCTGCTCGACCGGGAGTCTGTCGGCAGGACCCTCGTCGCGGAGATGTACCAGCCGGGCTGACGCCTTGGCCGGTCTGGTTGACAGCGAAGCCTCAGGCCACTGACCTGAGACTTCGAGCACGAGCGAGCGGTGACATCAAGGCCGGATCAGACACTGGACAGCGTCGTCGCCGCTGACTGGAACCAGGCGCCGTAGGAGAACGGCTCGGGCGGGCCGACCTCCATGCCGAGTTCGGCGGCGGCCAGGGCGTAGTCCCCCTCGTCCAGGGGCAGGGCGAGCAGCTCGTGGAGTTCGCCCACGAGGTGTGCGACCAGTTGGGGGTGAGTGGTGGCGGCGTAGTCGGCGAGGGCGGCGGCGTGGTCGGGGAACTCGTCCACGATGTCCTGCGAGAACCAGCCCCCGAGCAGCTGCGCGGTCTCCGGAAACCGCGTGTGCCACTCCCAGTGGGTCTGCGGGGACGCGGGTTCGGGGACGTCGCCCTCCTCGATGCTCTTCTTCAGATGGTCGGCCAGCACCATTAGCCAGTTGCCGATCTCCGGCTGGGGCATTCCGGTGTCCGGGATCGCGTAGAATTCGCCCAGCTCGGCCTCCAGCTGGACCCGGCCGACGGGTTCCGCGCGTGAGGGCCAGGCGGCCTCGATGGTGAGGCGGGCCCGGGTGCCCTGGGCGAGCCAGCGGTGGACAGCCTGCTCGTTGGCGGTCACCACCTGCTGGGTGGCCCATTGGGCGGTCTCCCGGTCGGGGTACGTCGCGGATCGCGTCAGCATGGTCACCTTCCTCCAAGGCGCCGAGGGCGGTTGATTCCCAGCCCCTGCGCGTGTTCTCAGTTCGCGTTGAACGACCAGAAGACCCCGACCTCGTCCGCGCTCACAGCGATCAGCCCGAGGTCCATCACATAGTCGGTGAAGGCCCGGCCGCCGGCGAGTTCGCTGGCGAGGAAGTCAGGCGAGGGGTTCCGGGCCAGGTCGGAGGAGGTACGGAAGGTGGCGTCAGCACCGAACCGGCTGAGCACTGTCCGGGCGTCGGCCAGCACATCGTCATGGTCGGCGCGCGTCCGGACGGGGCGGGCCTCGAAGAACCATTCCTGGGTCAGAGAGGCGAGCAGCTCAGCGGCGGCATCGGCCGTGACGGGATACGTCCACGCGTGCACCTGTTCGGCCGTGAGCGGCAGGAACGGATAGGAAGGACGGACGTTCTCGCGCCCCTCCTTGTCGATCTGCCACTCCAGTGTCCGCCAGCCCCGGGGGTCGGTGACCGACCTGACCATGACGGCCAGGACATCCCGTGCCCAGTCGTCGTGCCGTCGGGGCCCGGTCATCGCGAAGGTGTACACGTCGTCGAGGAGCCGCTCCAGCGCGGCGTCCCAGGCAGCGCTGTCGACAGGGGTCATTCGGAGTCCGGTCGGTCATGGGGAGGGCATGGAGGCGTAGATGGTGTAGGGCGGATCGAGTCTGGAATCGTACTTCAGGATCGTCTTCACGTTCTTGGCGTCGATCGCCTTCGCGTTGAGCCCGTGGTCCTTGTACCCGGTCCCCGGAATAGTGTTGCCCGGCCGTCTGGATCGGCAGTGGGCTGCTTAGACACGTACCGACCGCTGACCTCGCCGCCGGGGGCCGGGCTTGTGAACGCCTGCGTTTTCCCCTCTGGAGGATTGGTGGCCAGCCACGCGTCGATCTCGGACTGTCTGGCCCGCAGGTTGTGTTCCGTCAGCCGCTGCGCGCTGCCCATGTCCTTGAAGGACGAGGAGCCGAACGACAGGTCGCGCGCATGGACGAGGTCGTCGACAGCATCGAGGCCGACTGGCGTGGTCCCACTGCCAAGGCTTATCGGTCTCTCCATCGCGGAGCCGCGCAGGATGCCGTTCGCATCCGGCGGACCACGCAACTGCTCGCGCTCGGGGTTCGTCTGGGCGAAGACGGCTTCACGAAGCAGGAATTCGAGACCCTCGACCAGTTCCGCAGAGTCCAAGCCGACATCGATGTCGCGACAGAGGCCGACGCCCTTTCCACGTCGAAGACTGCCCCCACCGCGACGGCGACCAGTCGCCTGAACAACCTCTGACGCGTGGTCGGCAAGGGGGCCACCATATGGCGGGCGTAGTGCGATGCGGTCTCCCCAGGTGCCGACCGCCCGGCCCCGCGCCGCTCGCCGAGAACGGCCGGTGCCTGTTCTTCGTGGCGGGGCTCGCCGATCGGTGGGACGTGCTCGGCCGGAAGCCCGTCGGCAAGACCGTCGTCGCGGGGCCGGACCTGCCGCGCTGACGCCGCCCTACATCACCCCGCCGGTACGGCCGGACGCCGCGTCGGCGGGCCGGGACCCGCACCGGCCGGGCACCGTACCCACCGCCCCAGGACACTCCGTCGACCGGGCCGGGCACGGGAGTTCTGGCAGGCGGCGTGGCGGGAGTTGATGGCGAGGTGACGAGCCGTGGACCGTGACGCGATCGGACGCGCAGAGCCTGCACGAGATCGGCCGCGCATGGGAGCCGGGGACTACGCTCGGGGCAGGAGGTGGAACGGGTCAGCACGGGTGATTGTCTCGAATCAGCTCTTCAGCATCCGCGCTCGTACGGATCAGTAGTCGGAGAAGTTCCAGAACATGCCCACCTCGGTGTCCGGGACGACGACCAGGCCGCAGTCGAGGCTTCGAACCCATCGGCTCAGCACGCCTTGGATACGCACAGCGCCACAGTGGTGTTGAAGTACAAGAATGGACTTGTCCCGCCATACGTCGTATACACATCAATGCCCTCTCTTCCTTGATTCTCATGGCCGACGGAACGAGCGTGAATGTCATGGATCGATCCATCGATTTTCCTCCTGAGTGGTTCGATGAGCGTCAGACTTTCGTGTATCTCTCAGCGCCTGGGGGCGGTGACTGGCGCGAGACCGCTACCGCTGCCATGCGCAGTTGCCCCGCGCTCCAGTCCGTCAGTCGCGAGGGCATGGAGGCGAATCTTTTTGAAGTATCACGCGAGAATGCGCTTGATCTGTCGAAATTTATCGCGTTCGGATCACTTCTCCGAGGGCCGGTTCCCTCTGTGGTGGATGCGGACGAGCGACGGGACAGTCTTCTGGCTCACATGTTGGACCGGCTGGGCGGTGGCGCCTGTTTCTGGACGAACCATGGAGGTGCTGAGGACGGGCAGGAATCGGGATTCCTTTCTGCTTCCTTTCATGTGAACGTCCTTGCGGAAGCAACTATTGATCTCTGTCTCATCGGTGTCTCATCCAAAGCGGTGCTCATTCTCTGGAGATTTGAAGACGATTGACCTGGACGTGACACTTGCTGGGTCTTGTCCTTCCCCTCCAGGGGTGGAGGTCAAAAAGCTGCACGAAGCTACTGGATGAGGCGCGTCGCAGATCCCCGCGTTTCGGGTCGTTCTTGCCTGCCAGCAAGACCCGGCACCCTTGGTGCGCTCTGTTGGAAAACCGGGGTATGGCACGTGACTCCGATTGATGAAGCCTCCTGGATCCGTTCCTTGCGGGCCATTTTCGGGAAAGGCATGTTCGCTGCTGTGGGCCCACGACAGCGCGATGACTGGCGACTGGATGCTCTCGACATCATGCGGCTGCGGACGGACGATCCACGTGGCTGGCCGAAGCTTGCCGTGGCACCTGGAGGAGGCAATTACGGAACTGTCCCGGAAAACCCTTTCGCTGCTGTCACGCCAGACGACTTCAATGCTGCTTTTCCTGTGTCCAGGAGAGGCGCTGAACAAATCATGGTAACTCTCCAGGGTGAGTGGTTCCAAACGGAAGACATCCCGGATTTTGATATGCGAGAGGCTGAACTGACCTCTCATGCGAGAGCGATCCTGGAAAGGTTCGGAGGGGGCGCGCTGTTTTTCACCAATGCGGTAACTGCGCGAGAGGATCCCCATGCCGACATGTTCGGCCGGGAGGGTGTCTATGAGGGCTTCACCAGCCATGTAATGGATTGTGGTGTAATCGCTGTCTCCGCCACGGAAGTCGGCATCTTCTGGGGCTTCACGATCGACTGAGGATTTCCCGTGCGTACTCGTTCTGCCACCTATCCCGACCGCGCGACCGCGCAGTGGTGTACCCAGCAGGTCGTCACGCGTAACGAGCAGGCGGTACATCGCTGGCTGGCCCAGGGCACGCGGCCGAGGCTCACCATCGAGGCCGCCTGGCCGTCCCGTGAGGAGCCCGTCGGACGCGTGTTGCTGCAGGCGATGATGCTCGCCGGTCGCGAGCCCGTCGATGTGCGGGCCGCACGGGTGACGCTGCGGCGCGAAGCGTCGAGTCCGCACGGTTTCGTCGTGCACGCCACTTACCCGATCTACCTCTGAAGGTGCCGCAGTGTCCATGAAGCCGCTTGAGTTCGACCGCCGGTACGGCGAACTCGACGTCGTCGTCGCAGCCTTCGTCGGACAGGAACCCGACAGTCCGGAAGCAGACACAGCACCCCCGGCTCTTCAGGCGTATCTCCGGCACACCTGGCACACCAGGCCCTGGGCGCTCTCCGTTGCCGAACAACAACTCCGGGAGTACGCACGGAATCCACCCGGCCGCCTGCGGCTGCGCCTCGGCGAGTTCTATTCGATACCCGATCTCGGGCTACCCGAGTCCCGGACGCAGGGCTGGCTGTCTGAGACGGCCGACCACATCAAGCGCAGCATCGAGTCCGGTGATGTGCCTCCGCCGGCCGTGCCTCAGACGCATTGGGAGTGGCATGCCCGCTTCGGTGAGCTGGGGCAGTTCCTCGGCGGTTGGTTCTCGCAGGACATGCCCGACGAATTCGGTGACCACGATGCCGCGGTCCGCGACTACAGGGAAACGGTTGACCCCCAGCTGACCGCTCGGCTGGTCGGCGAGATCCACGAATTGCTGGCCCTGGGGCTGGAGGATCACGGCTACGCCGTCGGCGTGGGCGAACTGGGCATGGAGGTCGAGCCGCCGGCGCCGTTCTCGATCGAAGGCTGGCTCCGGATGGTGGCGGATCACCTTGCGGCGGCCAGGCCCGACTACGGAAGGTGAACCGCCTGCCGGACCTCCTGCCGCAGGCGACTTTCCGGCAAGTGGCGGCCATGCTGTGTAGCGCGCACACTGACGTGGCGTACGCGCGTCGCCGCTGGCGCAGGGTGCTGGGCGCCGCCATCGTGGGCGCATGACTGCGCCGTCCACCGCGCGGCTCACCGCAGGTGCGTTCGTCCAGCGTGAGGTTCCCCCGCATCTCGGGGAGGCCGAAGTCTTGCCGGACTGAGCGGTCGCGACCGATGAGGCCGTGCGTGTCGGCAGGTATGACAAAGGCCCTGAATCGCATTTCTGCGGTTCAGGGCCTCGGCACCTTCTTTCGAGGTGCCCCCGGCAGGATTCGAACCTGCGCACACGGCTCCGGAGGCCGTTGCTCTATCCCCTGAGCTACGGGGGCGTTTCGCCGTGTTGCTCGGCGACGGGGAAAACACTACCAGCTTCCGAGGGGTGTCCGTGAACAGGTATTTCCGTGCTGCCGGGCGGACCTGTGCAGGTCGGTGGGCGGGGAGCGCGGGAGGGCGGTGTACATCCGGCCATGCCCGCACCACTCGTCCGGGGGCGGAAATGGGCAAAACCCGGACGCAGCCCCTACGCCGCACCTACTCTCGGAGTGTGTCAGGCGCGTGTGGCCGCGTGCTTGTTGTCGACGACAACAAGGTCATCCGGCAGTTGATCAGGGTCAATCTCGAGCTTGAGGGCTTCGAGGTCGTGACCGCGTCCGATGGTGTCGAGTGTCTGGATCTGGTGCATCGGGTCTGTCCCGACGTGATCACTCTCGATGTCGTCATGCCTCGGCTGGACGGTCTGCAGACCGCCACCAGATTGCGTTCCGATCCTCGGACCAGACATCTGCCCCTGGCGATCATCAGTGCCTGCACCCCCTGCGAGGTGGACACCGGGGTCGCAGCGGGGGTGGACGCGTTCCTGGCGAAGCCCTTCGAGCCCAGCGAACTGGTTCGGCTCGTGGGGGAGTTGGCGAACCGGGCGGAGCCGCCCGTGGCCGACGGCAGACAGGGGGCGGGGAGAGCGGAGACCACCGCCGGGTGACCGCATGGCGAAACCGGGTCGCGGGGTGACCCCTTTCCTCCCATACGCTTGTCGTGTGACCCCCGCCGATCTCTCCAGGGCCGTGCTGCACGCCGTGCGTCGCGCGGTCGACGAGGACGCCTTGCGCGCGCCCGTGCCCGCGCGCGTGCGGGTGGAGCGGACCAGGCCCGGTGGGCGTGGGGACTACGCCTGTGCCGTCGCCCTTCAGCTGGCCCGGCCCGCCGCGTTGCCGGCCAGGGACGTCGCAGAGATCATCCGGGAGCGGGTGCGGGGCGTGCCGGGGATCGGCGTTGTCGAGGTCACGGGGCCCGGCTTCCTGAACTTCAGCCTGTCGGACGGCGCCGACAGGATCGGTGCGCTCGTCCGGGACATCGGGGAGAGCGGCAGGGAGTACGGGTACGGGCACGCCCTCGCCGGTACGGCCGTCTCGTTCGCGCCCGTCGAGGAGGCGCGCGCCCTGGTCGTCACCGAGGTCGTCGAGCGGCTGCTCCGGGCCCAGGGAGCGACCGTGGGCGCGCGGGCCGCGGGCGGGGAGTCGCTGCACGTGATGCCGGTGCCCGCCGCCGACCGCGATCTCTGCGCTCGGCTCGGGAACGACGCCGCGCGCTGGGCGCTGCTGCGGGCCGCCCCGCACGACCGGCCCCAGGACACCGGCGGCGACGCGCTCCTCGCGCAGCGGGAGGACAATGCGCTGTTCCGCGTGCGGTACGCGTACGCGCGCACCCGGGCCCTGAGCCGTAATGCCCGGCAGCTGGGGTTCACCTCCGAGTACGAGATGTACGAGAGCACCGGGCACGGTCTCCGCCACGCGCCCGCCGACCGCGCCGAAGCCGTCACGGACGCGCTCGCGGCACTCCTCGCCGACCACCCCGACGTGCTCGCCGCCGCCGCCCGGCACCGGGAGCCCGACCGGGTCGCCCGGCAGCTGGAGGCGGTCGCGCGGGCGTTCTTCGACTTCCACGACGGCGCCCCGCCGCTCCCCGTCGGTGACGAGAAACCCTCGGCCGCCCACCGTTCCCGGCTCGCCCTCGCCGAGGCCGCCGGGACGGTGCTGGCAGGCGGCCTGTCCCTGCTCGGCATCAGCGCACCCGAAGTCCTCTGAGAGACCCGAGAGAGCAGAGCAAGCACCATGAGCCGTTCCGCACACCCCGCCGGGCCCCGCCACGCCGACGTCCTGCCGGAGGGGCATTACACCGCCCCGCCCACCGACCTCAACGCCCTGGACGCCAAGGTCTGGTCCCGTACCGTCGCCCGGAACGCGGACGGCGCCGTCACCGTCGGCGGGATCGAAGTGGCGCGGCTGGCCGAGGAGTTCGGCACCCCCGCCTACGTCCTCGACGAGAGCGACTTCCGGGCCCGCTGCCGGGCCTGGGCCAACGCCTTCGGGCCGGACGCCGACGTGTTCTACGCGGGGAAGGCGTTCCTGTCGCGGGCCGTCGTGCGCTGGCTCGAGGAGGAGGGCCTCAACCTCGACGTCTGCTCCGGCGGCGAGCTGACCTGTGCGCTGGACGCGGGGATGCCCGCCGAGCGCATCGCCTTCCACGGCAACAACAAGACCGTCGCGGAGATCGAGCGGGCGGTCACCGTCGGTGTCGGGCGGATCGTGCTCGACTCGTTCCAGGAGATCGCCCGCGTCGCCCACGTGGCGCAGCGGCTCGGCACGCGGCAGCGCGTACAGATCCGGGTGACCGTGGGTGTCGAGGCGCACACGCACGAGTTCATCGCGACCGCGCACGAGGATCAGAAGTTCGGGATCGCGCTGGCCGGAGGAGAGGCCGCCGAGGCGGTGCGACGGGCGCTCGCCCTCGACGGGCTCGAACTCATCGGCATCCACTCGCACATCGGCTCGCAGATCTTCGACATGGCCGGCTTCGAGGTCTCCGCCCGGCGCGTGGTGGGGCTGCTCGCCGAGGTGCGCGACGAGCACGGCGTCGAACTGCCCGAGATCGACCTGGGCGGCGGGCTGGGCATCGCGTACACCTCCGACGACGACCCGCGCGAGCCGCGCGAGATCGCCAAGGCGCTCGGCGACATCGTCGCCCGCGAGTGCGAGGCGGCCGGCCTCGCCACCCCGCGGATCTCCGTCGAGCCGGGGCGCGCCATCGTCGGCCCCTCCGCGTTCACGCTGTACGAGGTCGGCACCATCAAGCCCCTGGAGGGGCTGCGTACGTACGTCAGCGTCGACGGCGGCATGTCCGACAACATCCGCACCGCTCTGTACGACGCCGAGTACAGCGTCGCGCTCGTCTCCCGTGCCTCCGACGCCGATCCGATGCTCGTCCGCGTCGTCGGCAAGCACTGCGAGAGCGGCGACATCGTGGTCAGGGACGCCTTCCTGCCGTCCGACCTGGCGCCCGGCGACCTGATCGCCGTGCCCGCCACCGGCGCGTACTGCCGCTCCATGGCGAGCAACTACAACCATGCCCTGCGTCCGCCCGTCGTCGCCGTGCGCGACGGGCAGGCGCGTGTGATCGTCAGGCGTGAGACGGAGGAAGATCTCCTGCGTCTCGATGTCGGCTGATGAAATAAATGTCTCAGGATCCGGACGTATGACAGAAACTCCCGTCCGTTGAGTGAGACTGGTCCAGATATCAGAGGTTGAGGAATCGAGGTCGGATGATGCGTACGCGTCCGCTGAAGGTGGCGCTGCTGGGCTGTGGAGTGGTCGGCTCAGAGGTGGCGCGCCTCATGACGACGCACGCCGACGACCTCGCCGCGCGCATCGGCGCGCCGGTCGAGCTCGCCGGCGTCGCCGTCCGCCGTCCCTCCAGGGTGCGCGAGGGCATCGACCCCGCACTGATCACCACCGATGCGACGGCCCTGGTCAAACGGGGCGACATCGACGTCGTCATCGAGGTCATCGGCGGCATCGAGCCCGCCCGTACGCTCATCACCACCGCCTTCGAGCACGGGGCGAGCGTCGTCTCCGCGAACAAGGCGCTGCTGGCCGAGGACGGCGCGGCCCTGCACGCCGCCGCCGAGAAACACGGCAGGGACCTCTACTACGAGGCCGCCGTGGCCGGGGCGATCCCGCTGGTGCGACCGCTGCGCGAGTCCCTCGCGGGCGACAAGGTGAACCGGGTCCTCGGCATCGTGAACGGCACCACCAACTTCATCCTCGACCGGATGGACACCAGCGGCGCCGGATACTCCGAGGCGCTCGACGAGGCCACCGCGCTCGGCTACGCGGAGGCCGACCCGACCGCCGACGTGGAGGGCTTCGACGCCGCCGCCAAGGCCGCGATCCTGGCCGGTATCGCCTTCCACACCCGGGTCAGGATCGGTGACGTGCACCGCGAGGGCATCACCGAGGTCACGGCCGCCGACATGGTCTCCGCCCGCCGTATGGGCTGCACCGTCAAGCTCCTCGCGATCTGCGAGCGCGCCGCCGACGGGAAATCCGTCACCGCGCGGGTGCACCCCGCGATGATCCCGCTGAGCCACCCCCTGGCCTCCGTCCGCGAGGCGTACAACGCGGTCTTCGTCGAGGCCGAGGCGGCCGGGCAGCTCATGTTCTACGGCCCCGGCGCGGGCGGCTCGCCGACCGCGTCCGCGGTCCTCGGCGACCTGGTCGCGGTCTGCCGCAACAAGCTGGGCGAGACCACCGGCCCCGGCGAGTCCGCCTACACGCGGCTGCCGGTCAGCCCGATGGGCGACGTCGTCACGCGGTACCACATCAGCCTCGACGTGGCCGACCGGCCGGGCGTGCTCGCCCAGGTCGCGACGATCTTCGCCGAGCAGGGCGTGTCGATCGACACCGTCCGCCAGCAGGGCAGGAACGCGAGCGGCGTCGACGCGGCCGCCGCCGCACAGGACGGCGGCGAGGCGTCCCTCGTCGTCGTCACCCACCGCGCGCCCGACGCCGCCCTCTCGGCGACCGTCGAGGCGCTGCGCAAGCTCGACACCGTGCGCGGTGTCGCCAGCATCATGCGTGTTGAAGGGGAGTAAGGACCCATGACCAGCAAGGGCACCCACCAGTGGCGCGGCATCATCGAGGAGTACCGGGACCGGCTCCCGGTCACGGACACGACGCCGGTCGTCACGCTTCGTGAGGGCGGCACGCCGCTCGTCCCCGCCCAGGTCCTCTCCGAGCGCACGGGCTGCGAGGTGCACCTCAAGGTCGAGGGCGCCAACCCCACCGGTTCGTTCAAGGACCGCGGGATGACGATGGCGATCACCCGCGCCAAGGAGGAGGGCGCGCGTGCTGTCATCTGCGCCTCCACCGGCAACACCTCCGCCTCCGCCGCCGCGTACGCGGTCCGGGCCGGCATGGTCTGCGCCGTCCTCGTACCGCAGGGCAAGATCGCCCTCGGCAAGATGGGGCAGGCGCTGGTGCACGGCGCCAAGATCCTCCAGGTGGACGGCAATTTCGACGACTGCCTGACGCTGGCCCGCTCACTTTCGGACAACTATCCGGTGGCGCTGGTCAATTCGGTCAACCCGGTCCGCATCGAGGGGCAGAAGACCGCCGCGTTCGAGATCGTCGACGCCCTCGGCGACGCCCCCGACATCCACGTTCTCCCGGTCGGCAACGCGGGCAACATCACCGCGTACTGGAAGGGCTACAAGGAGTACGCCGCGGACGCCATGGCCTCGCACACCCCGCGCATGTGGGGCTTCCAGGCGTCGGGTTCCGCGCCCATCGTGCGCGGCGAGGTCGTCAAGGACCCGTCGACCGTCGCCACCGCGATCCGGATCGGCAACCCCGCCTCCTGGCAGTTCGCGCTGAACGCCCGGGACGAATCGGGTGGTTTCATCGATGAGGTGACGGATCGCCAGATTCTTTCCGCGTACCGGCTGTTGGCCTCCCAGGAGGGCGTCTTCGTGGAGCCCGCCTCGGCCGCGTCGGTCGCCGGTCTGCTGAAGGCCGCGGAGCAGGGCAAGGTCGACCCCGGCCAGAAGATCGTCTGCACGGTCACCGGCAACGGCCTCAAGGACCCCGACTGGGCTGTCGCGGGCGCCCCGCAGCCGGTCACGGTCCCGGTCGACGCGGCCACCGCCGCCGAGAAGCTGGGCCTCGCGTAGAGCCGGCGTAGCCCCCGGAACCCCGTACGGGCCCGGGGGCGGGCCGGGGCCGGGCGGCCGACGGGCCCGGCCCGTTCCCCGACCGGCGGTCCGCCTCCCGGCCGGTCCCGCCCGTACCGGCTCGCCGTCGGCGCGAGGGCCGTTCGCCGCAAGGAGGGAATTCGGCCCAACCGTCCGTTTCTGAGGGGCGAGAGCGCGCAGGCGATGGGCGACACGCATCGTGCGCCTCCTGTGCGCCCTATGTCGCCACAGAACCTTCCTTCGATAAGCTGTAGTCAACCCGCCCGCCGCATATGCCGCGGTGCAGGGGTCGTCGTGGCCGTCGGTCTCCCGGAATCCACTCCCCGGAACCCACTCCCCGCCGCCACGACGTCCGCCGTCGCCGAGAAAACGCTTCACCACCCCCCGCCGCCTCACAAGGAGAGTCGTCCAACCGATGGCCGGTCCCGCCTTCCGAGCCGCCGCCGTCCGGGTGCGCGTCCCCGCGACCAGCGCCAACCTGGGCCCGGGTTTCGACGCCTTCGGCCTCTCGCTGGGGCTGTACGACGACGTCGTCGTCCGCGTGGCCGACTCCGGACTGCACATCGACATCGCGGGCGAGGGCGCCGACACCCTGCCGCGCGACGAGAGGCACCTCCTCGTGCGCTCCCTGCGCACGGCCTTCGACCTGCTCGGCGGGCAGCCGCGCGGCCTGGAGATCGTCTGCGCCAACCGCATCCCGCACGGGCGCGGCCTCGGCTCCTCCTCGGCGGCCATCTGCGCCGGCATCGTCGCCGCCCGCGCGGTGACGACCGGCGGCGACACCCGGCTCGGCGACGCCGCGCTGCTCGATCTCGCCACCGAGATCGAGGGACACCCGGACAACGTCGCGGCCTGCCTGCTCGGTGGCTTCACCCTCGCGTGGACGGACGGCGGATCGGCCCACGCGATCAGGATGGATCCCGCGGATTCCATCGTTCCGGTGGTTTTCGTCCCCGACCGGCCGGTGCTGACCGAGACCGCCCGCGGACTGCTGCCGCGCACGGTCCCGCACGTCGACGCCGCCTTCAACGCCGGGCGTGCCGCGTTGCTCGTCGAGGCGCTGACCAGGCACCCCGAGCTGCTGTTCACCGCCACCGAGGACCGGCTGCACCAGGAGTACCGCGCCCCGGCGATGCCGCAGAGCGCGGAACTCGTGCACCGGCTGCGCGCCGACGGTGTGCCCGCGGTCATCTCCGGTGCCGGGCCGACCGTGCTCGCACTGGTCGAGGACGGTGCGGCCGACAAGGTCGCACGGCTGGCGGGCGAGGGCTGGGCCGCCAATCGGCTCACGCTCGACGCCCCGGGCGCGAGTGTGCTTCCGCTCGCCCCGTAGCCGCGAGATGAGGGCCGGGTGGCCGAGAAGTGATTGCCGGTGAGTGAGAGGGGGAATGTTTGTTGGAGCCGGTAGTGTTAACCTCAAGTCTGCAATCGACGTCCATGAGGCGCGTTGCTGCGTGTCCCTTTCCGGGACCACCTTTTCTCCGGGAGCCTCCCCAAACTGCCTGAGCAGCCTGCCTGAGCAGTTTCGTGCACGCTCCGGAACCGGCACGACACACCCCTCGCCCGTCCAGGAATGGGCCGAGCAGGGGGATGCCCGCGCCGGACCCCGCACACCTTCATTTCTCCGCCGTACCCCGGCGGACCACCGCCCCGGCACGGTCCGCAAGAAGAAAAGACCGCAGCCGGACAGCACAACCGGTCGCCGAGCCAGAAGGCCGACGTCCGCTCCAGGGAAGGACCCTTCGTGAGCGACACCACCGATCTGATGGGCGTGACTGCCGACAAGAGCGTCGACAGCGCCGCGCCCGCCGAAGGTGCTGCCACTGGCACCACCACACGGCGCCGCCGCTCCGGCACCGGCCTTGAGGGCATGGTCCTGGCCGAGCTGCAGCAGGTCGCGTCCGGCCTCGGCATCAAGGGCACCGCGCGGATGCGCAAGGGCCAGCTGATCGAGGTCATCAAGGAGGCGCAGGCCGCCGGCGCCGCGCCCAAGGCCGCCGCGCCCGCCGCCGACGCCGAGACCAAGCCGAAGCGCCGTGCCACGTCCAAGGCCCGCACCGGTGAGGCCGCCGCGCCCGCCGAGAAGGCCGCAGCCGCCCAGCAGCAGATCGACATCCCCGGTCAGCCGGCCAGCGACGAGCAGCCCGCGGGCGAGCGTCGTCGGCGCCGTGCCACCGCGCAGGCGGGCAGCCCGGAGCCCAAGGCGGAGAGCAAGCCGGCCGTCGAGGCCAAGGTCCAGACGCAGGCCGAGCCCAAGAGCGCCGAGCCGAAGAGCGAGGACCGCGCCGAGGCCGCCGCCGACACGGCCGAGGGCCGTCGGGGCGAGCGCCAGGACCGCGGCCAGCGCGGCGAGCGGGGCGACCGCCAGGAGCGCGGGGACCGCCGCGACCGGCAGCGCGACCGCCGCGGCAAGGGCGACGACCAGGGGCAGGGCGGTGGCCAGGGACAGCAGGGCAGCCAGCGCCAGCAGCGCCAGGGCGGCCAGCAGGACGACGGCTACGACGACGAGGCGGGCGGCCGCCGCGGCCGTCGGGGCCGTTACCGCGACCGTCGTGGCCGCCGCGGCCGCGACGACTTCGCGGGCGAGGTCCAGGTCTCCGAGGACGACGTCCTGATCCCCGTCGCGGGCATCCTGGACATCCTCGACAACTACGCGTTCATCCGGACCTCCGGCTACCTGCCCGGCCCGAACGACGTGTACGTCTCGCTCGCCCAGGTCCGCAAGAACGGCCTGCGCAAGGGCGACCACGTCACCGGCGCGGTGCGGCAGCCCAAGGACGGCGAGCGGCGCGAGAAGTTCAACGCACTGGTCCGCCTCGACTCGGTGAACGGCATGGCGCCCGAAACCGGCCGCGGGCGACCGGAGTTCCAGAAGCTGACCCCGCTCTACCCGCAGGACCGGCTCCGCCTGGAGACCGACTCCAACGTCCTGACGACGCGGATCATCGACCTGGTCGCGCCGATCGGCAAGGGCCAGCGCGGGCTGATCGTGGCCCCGCCGAAGACCGGCAAGACCATGATCCTGCAGGCGATCGCGAACGCGATCACCGTCAACAGCCCCGAGTGCCACCTGATGGTCGTCCTGGTCGACGAGCGTCCGGAAGAGGTCACCGACATGCAGCGGTCGGTGAAGGGCGAGGTCATCTCCTCGACCTTCGACCGCCCGGCCGAGGACCACACCACCGTCGCCGAGCTGGCCATCGAGCGCGCCAAGCGTCTCGTCGAGCTGGGCCACGACGTGGTCGTGCTGCTGGACTCCATCACCCGCCTCGGCCGCGCGTACAACCTCGCGGCCCCCGCCTCCGGACGCATCCTGTCCGGTGGTGTCGACTCGACCGCGCTGTACCCGCCGAAGCGCTTCTTCGGTGCCGCGCGCAACATCGAGGACGGCGGTTCGCTGACCATCCTGGCCACCGCGCTCGTCGAGACCGGCTCGCGCATGGACGAGGTGATCTTCGAGGAGTTCAAGGGCACCGGCAACATGGAGCTCAAGCTCGACCGGAAGCTCTCGGACAAGCGCATCTTCCCGGCGGTGGACGTCGACGCGTCCAGCACCCGCAAGGAAGAGATCCTGCTCGGCAGCGAGGAGTTGGCCATTGTCTGGAAGCTGCGCCGGGTGCTGCACGCGCTCGACCAGCAGCAGGCGATCGAGCTCCTCCTGGACCGGATGAAGAAGACCCAGTCCAACGCGGAGTTCCTGCTCCAGATCCAGAAGACGACGCCCGCTCCGGGCAACGGCAACGACTGACGTCGTCCGTACCGGCAGGCTCACAGGGCCGCCCCCGTCACCGCCGAGGTGACGGGGGCGGCCCTGTTTCGCGCGCCCGCGCGGATCGCGATTCGCCGCTCCGCGTGCGATCCGGTTCTTTCGGTCGATCCGAGACCTTCGCCACACGACGGACGTGACGGCCGGGTTCGCGACGATGGCTGTACCCGGCAAGAAACCGCAGGTGAGCGCCGGATCACCAGCTGTTCGCCGACGTGGTGCGCGGCCTTTGTGCCGACTTGTTCCTCACGCGGACGTGACGAACCGCTGTGCAACCCTTCTTCATGCCGCGACGTCGCACGAAGTACCGCGACGTCGTACGAGTCGTACGAGTCACGTGAAGTGGCGACAAGTCGTCATAGCGGAACGAACCAGTGCGTACGCACCGCTGCCGGGGGTGGCCGCGAGAAGCCGGGAACAGAAGGAGAAGGATGAGCGGGCAGAACGGGAGCGGCATCCGAATACGCGCCACCGGCAGACGCCGCAAGAAGCCTTCCCGCCGCCACCGGACAGCGGTGATCGCCGCCTGGACCCTGGCGGGGGCCGTGGCCCTCGGCGGAGGCGGACTCGCCCTGGCCTACTTCGAGCTCGACGGCAACCTCAAGGCCGTCGACATCAACGCGGCGCTCGGCAAGGACCGCCCCGACAACGTCGACAACGGCTCCCAGGACGTCCTCGTGCTCGGCTCCGACTCCCGCTCCGGCGCGAACGCCGCGTACGGCACCGACGAGGGCACGGCCCGTTCCGACACCGCGATGGTCCTGCACATCGACAAGGGCCACCGGACGGCCTCCGTCGTCTCCATCCCGCGCGACACCCTCGTCACCCGCCCCGACTGCGTCGGCGACACCTCCGGGCAGGTCGTCGCGGGGGAGCGGCGCGCGATGTTCAACTCGGCGTACGAGGTCGGCGGGCCGGCCTGCGCGGTCAAGACCGTCGAGGCCATGTCCGGCATCCGCATGGACCACTACCTGGAAGTCGACTTCACCGGGTTCAAGAAGCTCATCGACGAGCTGGGCGGCGTGGAGATCACCACGACCACGGCGATCCACGACCCCAAGAGCCATCTCGACCTCCCTCCCGGCACCCACGTGCTGAACGGCGAGCAGTCGCTGGGTCTCGTCCGCACCCGCAAGAGCGTCGGCGACGGCAGCGACCTCGGCCGCATCCAGCTCCAGCAGGCGTTCATCAAGGCGTTGATGGAACAGGTCAGGAGCGTCGGGGTGTTCTCCAGCCCGACGAAGCTGTACGACCTCGCGGACGCCGCCACCAAGGCCGTCACGACCGACTCCGACCTGGGATCGGTCAAGGAGCTGGCCTCCTTCGCGAACGGCCTCAAGGGGCTCGACGCGAACAACGTCCACATGGTGACCCTGCCCGTCCAGTACGACCCGGCCGACCCGAACCGCGTCGTACCGCTGGAGGAGTCCGCCCGGCAGGTCTGGGACGCGCTCAAGGGCGACAGGCCGATCCCGGCCTCGGCCACCGAGAAGTCGGCCGGTGACAAGGGGACCGCGGGCGACATCGTCCGCTGACCCGACGTCGTGCACCGACCCCGGCCGTGCCGCGATCGGGGCCGGTGGTGCCCCGTGACGGGGCCGGAACCGGGACCGGAGCCGGCGACCGACCGCGCCGCGGGCCGGAACCGGTGGCGCCTCGTGATGCGGTGTGACGGCCGGTGGCGCGCGGTCGCGTCCCCCGGCGCGGGAACGGGCCCGGGAATAGGCGCGGGCCGCCCCCGGTTTTGGGAGATGCGGCCGGTCCTGGCAGACTGGACCGTCGGCCCCGGTTCACGGACACGCATCCCGTGCGTCCGACCCGGCGCCCTCCCGAACCTAGGAGAATCCCTTGAAGCGCGACATCCACCCCGCGTACGTCGAGACGCAGGTCAGCTGCACCTGCGGCGCGTCGTTCACCACCCGGAGCACCATCGACGGCGGCACCATCCGCGCCGAAGTCTGCTCCGAGTGCCACCCGTTCTACACGGGCAAGCAGAAGATCCTCGACACCGGCGGCCGCGTGGCCCGCTTCGAGGCCCGCTTCGGCAAGGCTGCCGGCTCCGCCAGCAAGTAGCGAGCCACTGCGCCGGTTCTCGGCGCCCTCTTCCCGGGGGCGCCGAGACCGGCGTTTTCCGGCTCGGGGTACGACATGTCCCCGTACCCCCGCCCGGACGGCGGCACGCCGTCCAGCAGGCACGTCCGAGTGAAGGAACCAGGAGCCCGAAGATGTTCGAGGCCGTCGAGGAACTGATCGGTGAGCAGACCGATCTGGAGAAGAAGCTCGCGGACCCGGCGGTCCACGCCGACCAGGCCAACGCGCGCAAGCTGAACAAGCGCTACGCCGAGTTGACTCCGATCGTTGCCACGTACCGCTCCTGGAAGCAGGCCGGCGACGACATCGAGACGGCTCGCGAACTGGCCGCCGACGACCCCGACTTCGCCGCCGAGGTCAAGGAGCTGGAGCAGCAGCGCGAGGAGCTCACCGAGAAGCTCCGCCTCCTGCTGGTCCCGCGCGACCCCAGCGACGACAAGGACGTGCTCCTGGAGATCAAGGCGGGCGCCGGGGGCGACGAGTCCGCCCTGTTCGCCGGTGACCTGCTGCGGATGTACCTGCGCTATGCCGAGCGCGTCGGCTGGAAGACCGAGATCATCGACTCCACCGAGTCCGAGCTCGGCGGCTACAAGGACGTCCAGGTCGCGGTGAAGACCAAGGGCGGCAACGGCGCCACCGAGCCCGGCCAGGGCGTCTGGGCCCGACTGAAGTACGAGGGCGGCGTGCACCGCGTGCAGCGCGTGCCCTCCACCGAGTCCCAGGGCCGCATCCACACCTCCGCCGCCGGCGTGCTCGTCACCCCCGAGGCCGAGGAGGTCGACATCGAGATCCACGCCAACGACCTGCGCATCGACGTCTACCGCTCCTCCGGACCCGGCGGCCAGTCCGTCAACACCACGGACTCCGCGGTCCGCATCACGCACCTGCCGACCGGTGTCGTCGCCTCCTGCCAGAACGAGAAGAGCCAGCTCCAGAACAAGGAGCAGGCCATGCGCATCCTGCGCTCGCGCCTGCTGGCCGCCGCCCAGGAGAAGGCCGAGGCCGAGGCCGCCGACGCGCGCCGCAGCCAGGTCCGCACCGTCGACCGCTCCGAGAAGATCCGCACGTACAACTTCCCGGAGAACCGGATCTCGGACCACCGCGTCGGCTTCAAGGCGTACAACCTGGACCAGGTGCTCGACGGCGACCTGGACGCGGTGATCCAGGCGTGTGTCGACGCCGACTCCGCCGCGAAGCTCGCCGCAGCATAGGACCGGCCGCACACGTCGACCCCCGACGCGTCGGCCGGCCCGAGCAAAGCCCGCCCCGCCCGTGACCCCGTACGGAGTACCGCGATGAACCTGCTGCTCGCCGAGGTGGCCCAGGCCACCCAGCGGCTGGCCGACGCCGGTGTGCCCTCACCGCGATTCGACGCGGAGGAGCTCGCCGCCTTCGTGCACGGCGTCAAGCGGGGCGAGTTGCACCGTGTGCCGGACGCGGACTTCGACGCCCGCTACTGGGAGGCGATCGCCCGCCGCGAGGCCCGCGAACCGCTCCAGCACATCACCGGCCGCGCCTTCTTCCGCTACCTGGAGCTCCAGGTCGGCCCCGGCGTCTTCGTCCCCCGCCCGGAGACCGAGTCCGTCGTCGGCTGGGCGATAGACGCCGTGCGCGCGATGGACGTCGTCGAGCCGACCGTCGTCGACCTGTGCAGCGGCTCGGGCGCCATCGCCCTGGCCATCGCCCAGGAGGTGCCGCGCTCCCGGGTGCACGCCGTGGAACTCTCCGACGACGCCCTCAAGTGGACCCGGAAGAACGCCGAGGGGTCCAGGGTGTCCGTCCACCACGGCGACGCCCTCACCGCCCTCCCCGAACTCGACGGCCAGGTCGACCTGGTCATCTCCAACCCGCCGTACATCCCGCTCACCGAATGGGAGTACGTGGCCCCCGAGGCCCGCGACCACGACCCGGAGATGGCCCTGTTCTCCGGCGAGGACGGCCTCGACACCATCCGCGGCATCGAACGCACCGCGCACCGCCTGCTGCGCCCGGGCGGCCTCGTCGTCGTCGAGCACGCCGACACCCAGGGCGGCCAGGTGCCGTGGATCTTCGCCGAGGAGCGCGGCTGGGCCGACGCGGCCGACCACCCCGACCTCAACAACCGTCCGCGCTTCGCCACCGCCCGCAAGGCCATGCCGTGACCGGCGCCGCCCCCACCCGGGGCCGGGCCGCGACCGCCGACCCCGGCCCGCACGGCCGGGCCGCGACCGGCGGCGCCCGCCCGCACGCCCCGCACCCGTCATACCCGTACATGCTTGAGGAGGCCGGCTGATGGCACGGCGATACGACTGCAACGACGCGACCGACCGTACGACGGGGCTGCGCGAGGCCGTGTCGGCCGTCCGCCGCGGCGAACTGGTCGTGCTGCCCACCGACACCGTGTACGGCGTCGGCGCGGACGCCTTCAGTTCCGAGGGCGTCGCCGATCTGCTCGCCGCCAAGGGCCGCGGGCGCAACATGCCCACCCCCGTGCTGATCGGCTCCCCGAACACGCTGCACGGCCTGGTCACCGACTTCTCCGAGCAGGCGTGGGAGCTCGTCGACGCCTTCTGGCCAGGTGCCCTCACGCTCGTCGCCCGGCACCAGCCGTCGTTGCAGTGGGACCTCGGGGACACCCGCGGCACCGTCGCCATCCGGATGCCGCTGCACCCCGTCGCCATCGAGCTGCTCACCGAGTTCGGCCCGATGGCCGTCTCCAGCGCCAACCTCACCGGCCACCCCGCCCCCGAGAACTGCGACGCCGCCCAGGAGATGCTCGGCGACTCCGTCTCCGTCTACCTCGACGGGGGACCGACACCCGGCATCGTGCCGTCGTCGATCGTCGACGTGACCGGCAAGGTCCCCGTACTGCTGCGCGCCGGCGCGGTCTCGGTCGAGGAACTCCGCAAGGTGGTACCCGACCTCGAGGTGGCGAATTGACCGCCCCTGAGGGGCGTGGCATAGCGGGGCGGGCCGACACTTTCCGCATCCTCCACGTCAGCACCGGCAACGTCTGCCGCTCGCCGATCACCGAGCGGCTGACCCGGCACGCCCTGGTGGACCGCCTCGGCGATCCGCTGCTGGGCGGGCTGATCGTGGAGAGCGCGGGCACCTGGGGCCACGAAGGCGCCCCCATGGAGGCCAACGCCGAGATCGTCCTCGCCGACTTCGGCGCCGACCCCACGGGCTTCGTCGGCCGGGAACTCCTGGACGAGCACGTGATCCGCGCCGACCTGGTGCTCACCGCCACCCGCGACCACCGGGCACAGGTCATCTCGATGGGGCACTCGGCCGGTCTGCGGACCTTCACGCTCAAGGAGTTCACCCGGCTGGTCCGCGCCATAGATCCGGCCACCCTGCCCGACCCGCGTGACGAGGGCGTCGTCGAGCGCGCCCGCGCACTGGTGCGCGCCGCCGCCGCGCTGCGCGGCTGGCTGCTGGCGCCCACCGTCGAGGCGGACGAGGTGAACGACCCGTACGGTGCCCCGATCACGTTCTTCCGGTCCATCGGCGACGAGATCAACCAGGCGCTGGACCCGGTCGTCACCGCGCTGACCGGCGTACCGGCCGCGCACTGACCCACGCACCGGCGACCCCGGCGCACCGCCCCGCCGTGCGGAGCCGTACGCACCGTGCGCGCCCGGTCCCGTGCGCCGCTCCGACGGCCGTACGCGCGAACATGCGCCCCGAAGCCCCGAAAGGCCGGGCGGGGGCACGGCGGCGCCGCACAGCGGGCGGAGGGCCCCGGACGGCCCTACATTGGAGCTGACGCCAGCGCACCCACTCCAGGCCCGGAGCTCCTCGATGCCGGTCACCACCCCCGCCGCACACCCCTTGTCCGCCGACGCGGTCCTGCCGCAGGACTTCGGCGCCCTGCTCCGGGAGGACCCGGAGATCGCCGCCGTGCTGCTCGCGGAGCTGGACCGGCAGTCGAGCACCCTGCAGCTGATCGCCGCCGAGAACTTCACCTCCCCGGCGGTCCTGGCCGCCCTCGGTTCACCGCTCGCCAACAAGTACGCCGAGGGCTACCCCGACGCCCGCCACCACGGCGGCTGCGAGCACGCCGATGCCGCCGAGCGCGTCGCCCGCCACCGTGCCACCGCCCTCTTCGGCGCCGAACACGCCAACGTCCAGCCCCACTCCGGTTCCTCCGCCGTCCTCGCCGCCTACGCCGCCCTGCTGCGCCCCGGCGACACGGTGCTCGCGATGGGGCTCCCGTACGGCGGCCACCTCACGCACGGCTCGCCCGCCAACTTCTCCGGCCGCTGGTTCGAGTTCGTCGGCTACGGGGTGGACTCCGAGAGCGGCCTGATCGACTACGCACAGGTGCGCGCCCTGGCCCGCGCACATCGCCCGAAGGCGATCGTCAGCGGCTCGATCGCGTACCCCCGGCACCCGGACTACGAACTGTTCCGGGACATCGCCGACGAGGTGGGCGCCTATCTGATCGCCGACGCCGCGCACCCGATGGGGCTGATCGCCGGGGGAGCGGCGCCGAGCCCGGTGCCGTACGCCGACGTGGTCTGCGCGACCACGCACAAGGTGCTGCGCGGCCCGCGCGGCGGGATGATCCTGTGCGGCGCGGAGCTGGCCGAGCGGATCGACCGGGCGGTGTTCCCGTTCACCCAGGGCGGCGCGCAGATGCACACGATCGCCGCGAAGGCCGTCGCGTTCGGGGAGGCGGCCACTTCGGCGTTCGCCGCGTACGCCCGCCGGGTGGTCGCGCACGCCCGGGTGCTGGCCGCCGGTCTGGAGGCCGAGGGCTTCGAGGTCACCACGGGCGGCACGGACACCCATCTGATCGTCGCGGACCCGGCCCCGCTGGGCATCGACGGGCGGCTCGCCCGGGACCGGCTCGCGACGGCGGGCCTGGTCCTGGATGTCTGCGCGCTCCCGTACGGGGATGCCCGCGGCATCCGGCTCGGCACGGCGGCGGTGACCACCCAGGGCATGGACGACGCCGACATGGCACGGCTGGCGGCCTTGTTCGGGGCGGCGGTGCGCGAGGAGGGCGCGGCGGCGGACATCCGCGCGGAGGTCCGGGAGCTGGCCCGCGCACACCCGCCGTACCCGTCCGGCGCGCGGGCCGCCGGCCCCGGCCGTGGACCGTCCGGACCGGACGGACCGGCCTGACCGGGGAGCGTCCGGTCCGGCCAGGGCGGGCCCGGCGGCGGGGGCGGAACGCGGAACCATCGGCCCGTCCGCGCTGTCCTCGACCATGGGCCCGCGATGTCCTCGAACAGGAATCGGACCTTCCGGACCGTCTAAGGTGTGGGCTGAGATGGCCGTAGAAATCTGTGGGGCAGCCCGTGCGTGATTACCTGCTGACGCTCTGCGTCACGGCTGCGGTGACCTATCTGCTGACCGGCCCGGTGCGCAAGTTCGCCATCGCGGCCGGGGCGATGCCCGCGATCCGCGCGCGCGACGTGCACCGGGAACCGACACCGCGGCTCGGCGGCATCGCCATGTTCGGCGGACTGTGCGCGGGTCTGATCGTCGCGGCCCATCTCCACAACCTCGACTGGGTCTTCCAGCAGTCGGACGAGCCGCGGGCGCTGCTCTCCGGGGCGGCGCTCATCTGGCTGATCGGTGTCCTGGACGACAAGTTCGAGATCGACGCGCTGATCAAGCTGGGCGCCCAGATGATCGCCGCCGCCGTGATGGTGCTCCAGGGCCTGACGATCCTGTGGCTGCCGATCCCCGGCATCGGCACGGTCGCGCTCACCCAGTGGCAGGGCACGCTGCTCACGGTCGCCCTGGTCGTCATCACCATCAACGCGGTCAACTTCGTCGACGGCCTGGACGGGCTCGCGGCGGGCATGGTGTGCATCGCCTCGGCCGCGTTCTTCCTGTACACGTACCGGCTCTGGTACGGGCACATGATCGAGGCGGCGGCCCCCGCGACACTGTTCACCGCGATCCTGATGGGCATGTGTCTGGGCTTCCTGCCGCACAACATCCACCCGGCCCGGATCTTCATGGGCGACTCGGGATCGATGCTGATCGGGCTGGTGCTGGCGGCCGGGGCGATCTCCGTCACCGGTCAGGTCGACCCGGACACGATGACGCTCTTCGCGGGCAGCGAGCGCGCGGCCACCCAAGCGATGCTGCCGGTCTTCATCCCGCTGCTGCTGCCACTGACCATCATCGCAATCCCGGCCGCGGACCTGGTGCTGGCGATCGTGCGGCGCACCTGGAACGGCCAGTCGCCGTTCGCGGCGGACCGCGGGCATCTGCACCACCGGCTGCTGGAGATCGGTCATTCGCACAGCCGTGCCGTGCTGATCATGTATTTCTGGTCGGCACTGATCGCTTTCGGAGCGGTCGGCTATTCCGTGCATTCGGCGTCCCTGTGGATCGTGCTGGTGATCATGGGACTGAGCGCGCTGGGCCTCGTCCTGCTGCTGATGCCGCGCTTCACGCCTCGGGCGCCGTACTGGGCGGAACGCTTCCTGCCGCCCCGCTACCGCCACCGCAGTCGCGGCAGCGGCAGCGTCGGCGTCGGCGTCGAGGAGGCGGCCACGGCGGCCGGGGAGGCCCAACAGCGGTCTTCGGAAGGGCGGATGGGGGAAACGGACCGGCGCGCCCAGGAGCGGCCCGCCACCGTCGCCCCGGGTGAGTCCGGCGTCAACGGGGCGACCGCGCTCGGCGCTTGTTCGCGTTTTTCGGACAGAGATGCGGCCGATTCGACCCGCTGACGATTCGGTCATCGAGGGCAATACCAGGTCAGGAATAGAGTTGTCTTGCTCACATGTGCAAATTCACTCTCATGTGTGACAGCAAGCACAGGCCTTGGTAAAGACCTCATCAAATAGTTTGTGATACCGTTCACTAGGCCCGGTGACGGAGTTGAAGGACTTGAGTACCACGGTCCGACGGCCCGAGTCGTCGACTCGGACCGGGCCCTACGCTCGTCCATGACGACACACTGCCCATCCCCTGCAAGCGGAGCTGCCCCATGCCGTCCAACGACGCCCGGACTCTCCTCCAGACCGCCGTACCCACCGCTGCCGCCGGCGCCGTCGCCGCTGCGATCAGTGGCGTCGTGGCGGGCGGCAAGGGAGCCCTCGGCGCGGTCGTGGGGACGCTCGTGGTGATCCTCTTCATGGGGATCGGACTCGTGGTCCTGCAACGGACCGCCCGGTCCCTGCCCCAGCTTTTCCAGGCAATGGGGCTGATGCTCTACACGGCTCAGCTCCTCCTCCTGTTCATCTTCGTCGCCGCATTCAAGAACACCACGGTGTTCAACCCGAAGTCCTTCGCGATCACCCTGGTCGTGGCGACTCTCGTGTGGATCGGCGCACAGGCGCGTGCGCACATGAAGGCCAAGATCCTCTACGTCGAACCCGAGTCCGACAAGAGCGGGAAGCCCGAGAACGCCGGGTCGAAGTCGTGAAGGGTAGGGGCGGGATAAGCGTGGGTTCGAGACCCTGCTATCGTCCGGTTCCAACTGCGGCATTGCGGGCGCGGGCATGTGAGCTGACGCCTGCTCGATCGCGAGGCTCAATGCCTGACTGCCGCTCACACATCCGTAACACCAGTCCAGTGCCGAACCGCGGCTGCGCGCCGCGCCGACACAACGAGGTTGCCGTACCTATGCGCCACGCTGAAGGAGCCCGCGGTGAGTGCTGACCCGACACAGGTGCTCGCCTTCGAGACCGATTGCCACATCTTCGATGGTTGTGGTTTCCCGGCACCCGGCTTGCACTCGTTCCTGTTCGAGCCCCTCTGGGGCGACGCGGACAGCAACCTGTACTTCAACAAGCCGATGCTGCTGGCCCTGCTCGGCTCGATCATCATCGTCGGGTTCTTCTGGGCCGCCTTCCGTAAGCCCAAGGTCGTCCCCGGCAAGCTGCAGATGGTCGCCGAGGCCGGCTACGACTTCATCCGCCGCGGCATCGTCTACGAGACGATCGGCAAGCGCGAGGGCGAGAAGTACGTCCCACTCGTCGTCTCGCTGTTCTTCTTCGTCTGGATGATGAACCTCTGGTCGATCATCCCGGTGGCGCAGTTCCCGGTGACGTCGATCATCGCCTACCCCGCGGTGCTCGCGCTCATCGTCTACATCCTGTGGGTCAGCCTGACCTTCAAGCGGCACGGATTCGTCGGCGCCTTCAAGAACATCACCGGGTACGACAAGTCCCTCGGCCCGGTGCTGCCGCTGGCCATGCTCATCGAGTTCTTCTCGAACCTGCTGGTCCGGCCCTTCACCCACGCAGTGCGACTCTTCGCGAACATGTTCGCAGGCCACACCCTGCTGCTGCTGTTCACGATCGCCAGCTGGTACCTGCTCAACGGCATCGGCATCGCCTACGCGGGCGTCTCCTTCGTGATGACCATCGTGATGACCGCCTTCGAGCTCTTCATCCAGGCGCTTCAGGCGTACGTCTTCGTGCTCCTGACCTGCACCTACATCCAGGGCGCGCTCGCCAAGCACCACTGAGCACTTCGCGCACCGACCCTTAGTCGTCCGGTGGCCAACCCCCACCGGTCCGTGAAAGAGAAGGAAGAACTGGCATGTCCCAGACCCTTGCTGCCGTCAGCGGCTCCCTCGGCTCCATCGGTTACGGCCTCGCCGCCATCGGTCCCGGCGTCGGCGTCGGCATCATCTTCGGTAACGGCACCCAGGCTCTCGCCCGCCAGCCCGAGGCTGCGGGTCTCATCCGCGCCAACCAGATCCTCGGCTTCGCCTTCTGTGAGGCGCTCGCCCTCATCGGCCTGGTCATGCCGTTCGTCTACGGCAAGTGATCTTCGGATCCACGACCAGCCCACTAGACGAAAGGCAATGACGTGAGCCAGATGCTTACGGTCGCGGCCGAGATGGAAAACCCTCTCATCCCGCCGATCCCTGAGCTCGTCATCGGCCTCATCGCCTTCCTCATCGTCTTCGGCTTCCTCGCCAAGAAGCTCCTCCCGAACATCAACAAGGTTCTGGAAGAGCGCCGCGAGGCCATCGAAGGCGGTATCGAAAAGGCCGATGCGGCCCAGACCGAGGCCCAGAGCGTGCTCGAGCAGTACAAGGCTCAGCTCGCCGAGGCCCGCCACGAAGCCGCTCGTATGCGCCAGGAGGCGCAGGAGCAGGGCGCCGTGATCCTGCAGGAGATGCGGGCCGAGGGCCAGCGGCAGCGTGAGGAGATCATCGCTGCCGGGCACGCCCAGATCGAGGCCGACCGCAAGGCCGCGGCCGCGGCGCTGCGCCAGGACGTCGGCACGCTCGCCGTCGAACTGGCCGGCAAGCTCGTCGGGGAGTCCCTGGAGGACCACGCCCGGCAGAGCGGCACCGTCGACCGCTTCCTCGACGAGCTCGAGGCGAAGGCCGACGCGAAGGCCGAGGCCGTCCGATGAACGGCGCGAGCCGCGAGGCACTGGCTGCGGCACGTGAGCGTCTCGACGCGCTGACCGACAGCACGTCGGTCGACGCGGCGAAGCTCGCCGACGAGCTGGCCGCCGTGACGGCGCTGCTCCAGCGCGAGGTCTCCCTGCGACGGGTCCTCACCGACCCGTCGCAGGTCGGCGAGGCCAAGGCCGAGCTGGTCGGACGACTGCTGAGCGGTCAGGTGGGCGGCGAGACCGTCGACCTGGTCTCCGGCATGGTCCGCTCCCGCTGGTCGCAGTCGCGCGACCTGGTCGACGCGGTCGAGGAACTGGCGAACATCGCGGACCTCACCGCCGCCCAGCGCGGCGGAGACCTCGACGACGTCGAGGACGAGCTGTTCCGGTTCGGCCGGATCGTCGCCTCCGACAAGGAGCTGCGTGCCGCGCTCACCGACCGGTCCGCGTCCGCCACCGCCAAGAGCCAGCTGCTGCGCAGCCTGCTCGGCGGCAGGACCCGGCCGGCCACCGAGCGCGTGATCACGCGCCTCGTCACCCAGCCGCGTGGACGTAGCCTGGAAGCGGGACTCGAGTCCCTCTCCAAGCTCGCCGCGGAGCGTCGGGACCGCATGGTCGCCGTGGTCACCTCGGCGGTGCCGCTCAGCGACCGGCAGAAGCAGCGTCTCGGTGCGGCACTGGCGAAGATCTACGGTCGGCCCATGCACCTGAACCTCGACGTGGACCCCGAGGTCCTCGGCGGGATCTCGGTGCGGGTCGGTGAGGAGATCATCAACGGCACCATCGCGGACCGCCTGGCAGAGGCGAGCCGTCGTATGGCCGGCTGACGAGCCGACGCAGCACAAGAAACCAGAGCAAGACCAGCGGCCCGGTTGGGCCGTGCAGAAACTGCAGAAGATTCCTGGGGGTCGGCCCCCAGACCCCCTTAAGAAACTTCGGGCCCAACAAGGAGAGCAGGGAACCCAGATGGCGGAGCTCACGATCCGGCCGGAGGAGATCCGGGACGCACTGGAGAACTTCGTCCAGTCGTACAAGCCGGACGCGGCCTCGCGCGAGGAGGTCGGTACGGTCAGCGTTGCCGGCGACGGCATCGCGAAGGTCGAGGGTCTTCCCTCGGCCATGGCGAACGAGCTGCTGAAGTTCGAGGACGGCACCCTCGGTCTCGCCCTCAACCTCGAGGAGCGCGAGATCGGTGCGATCATCCTCGGCGAGTTCGACGGGATCGAGGAGGGCCAGTCGGTGCAGCGCACCGGCGAGGTGCTCTCCGTCGGCGTCGGCGAGGGCTACCTCGGCCGCGTCGTCGACCCCCTCGGCAACCCGATCGACGGTCTCGGCGAGATCGCGACCGACGGCCGCCGCGCCCTCGAACTGCAGGCCCCTGGCGTCATGGTCCGCAAGTCGGTGCACGAGCCGATGCAGACCGGCTACAAGGCCGTCGACGCCATGGTGCCGATCGGCCGCGGCCAGCGTCAGCTGATCATCGGTGACCGCCAGACCGGCAAGACCGCGCTGGCCGTCGACACGATCATCAACCAGCGCGACAACTGGCGCTCGGGCGACGTGAACAAGCAGGTCCGCTGCATCTACGTCGCCATCGGTCAGAAGGGCTCCACCATCGCCTCCGTGCGCGGTGCCCTCGAAGAGGCCGGAGCGCTCGAGTACACGACCATCGTCGCCGCCCCGGCGTCCGACCCGGCCGGCTTCAAGTACCTCGCGCCGTACACCGGTTCGGCCATCGGTCAGCACTGGATGTACCAGGGCAAGCACGTCCTGATCATCTTCGACGACCTCTCGAAGCAGGCCGATGCCTACCGCGCCGTGTCGCTTCTGCTGCGCCGTCCGCCGGGCCGCGAGGCCTACCCGGGCGACGTCTTCTACCTCCACTCGCGCCTGCTGGAGCGTTGCGCGAAGCTCTCCGACGACATGGGCGCCGGTTCGATGACGGGTCTCCCGATCGTCGAGACCAAGGCGAACGACGTGTCGGCGTTCATCCCGACCAACGTCATCTCCATCACCGACGGCCAGTGCTTCCTGGAGTCCGACCTGTTCAACGCCGGCCAGCGTCCGGCCCTGAACGTCGGTATCTCCGTCTCCCGCGTCGGTGGTTCCGCCCAGCACAAGGCGATGCGCCAGGTCTCCGGCCGTCTCCGCGTCGACCTCGCCCAGTACCGCGAGCTGGAGGCGTTCGCCGCCTTCGGTTCCGACCTGGACGCGGCCTCGAAGGCGTCGCTGGAGCGCGGTAAGCGCATGGTCGAGCTGCTGAAGCAGGCGCAGTACAGCCCGTTCCCGGTCGAGGAGCAGGTCGTCTCCATCTGGGCCGGCACCAACGGCAAGATGGACGACGTCCCGGTCGAGGACATCCGCCGCTTCGAGACCGAGCTGCTGGAGTACCTGCGCCGCGAGCGCAAGGACCTGCTGACCGGCATCCGCGAGGGCGCCAAGATGTCCGACGACACGCTGCAGGCCATCGCCGACGCCGTCGCCGCGTTCAAGCAGCAGTTCGAGACCTCGGACGGCAAGCTCCTGGGCGAGGGCTGATCGATGGGCGCTCAGCTTCGCGTTTACAAGCGCCGCATCCGCTCCGTCACCGCCACCAAGAAGATCACCAAGGCGATGGAGATGATCGCCGCCTCGCGCATCGTCAAGGCGCAGCGTCAGGTGGCGGCGTCGACGCCGTACGCCACCGAGCTCACCCGCGCGGTGACGGCGGTGGCGACCGGCTCCACCACCAAGCACCCGCTGACCACCGAATCCGAGAACCCGGCGCGGGCCGCGGTCCTGCTCATCACGAGCGACCGCGGTCTGGCCGGCGGTTACTCCTCCAACGCCATCAAGGCCGCGGAGCGGCTGACCGAGCGGCTGCGCGGTGAGGGCAAGGAGGTCGTCACCTATGTGATCGGCCGCAAGGGTGTCGCCTACTACGGATTCCGCGAGCGCAAGGTCGAGGATTCGTGGACGGGCTTCACCGACAGCCCGACCTATGCGGATGCCAAGCGTGCCGCCGCCCCGCTCATCGAGGCGGTCACCAAGGACACCGCCGAGGGCGGCGTCGACGAGCTGCACATCGTCTTCACGGAGTTCGTGTCGATGATGACGCAGAACCCGGTCGACGACCGGATGCTGCCGCTCAGCCTCGGTGCCGAGAAGGAGAAGGACGGCAAGGCCGAGATCCTGCCGCTCTTCGAGTTCGAGCCGTCGGCGGAGGACGTCCTCGACGCCCTGCTTCCGCGGTACGTCGAGAGCCGCATCTACAACGCGCTGCTCCAGGCCGCTGCTTCCGAGCACGCCGCCCGCCGCCGCGCGATGAAGTCGGCGACCGACAACGCCGGAGAGCTCATCAAGACGCTCTCCCGGCTCGCCAACGCGGCCCGCCAGGCCGAAATCACCCAGGAAATCAGCGAGATCGTCGGTGGTGCCAGTGCGCTGGCCGACGCGACCGCGGGGAGTGACAAGTAATGACGACGACAGTTGAGACGGCCGTTGCCACGGGCCGCGTCGCCCGGGTCATCGGCCCGGTCGTCGACGTGGAGTTCCCCGTCGACGCGATGCCGGACATCTACAACGCGCTGACCGTCCAGGTCGCCGACCCGGCCGAGGAGGGCAAGCTCAAGAAGCTGACCCTCGAGGTCGCGCAGCACCTCGGTGACGGCATGGTCCGCGCCATCTCCATGCAGCCCACCGACGGCCTGGTCCGCCAGGCCCCCGTGACGGACACCGGCGACGGCATCACCGTCCCGGTCGGCGACATCACCAAGGGCAAGGTCTTCAACACCCTCGGTGAGATCCTGAACAAGCCCGAGGCCGAGGCCGAGGTCACCGAGCGCTGGGCGATCCACCGCAAGGCGCCCAACTTCGACCAGCTCGAGTCCAAGACCGAGATGTTCGAGACCGGCGTCAAGGTCATCGACCTCCTCACCCCGTACGTCAAGGGTGGAAAGATCGGTCTGTTCGGTGGTGCCGGTGTCGGCAAGACCGTTCTGATCCAGGAGATGATCTACCGCGTCGCCAACAACCACGACGGTGTGTCGGTGTTCGCGGGCGTCGGTGAGCGTACCCGTGAGGGCAACGACCTCATCGAGGAGATGACCGACTCCGGCGTCATCGACAAGACGGCGCTCGTCTTCGGTCAGATGGACGAGCCGCCGGGCACGCGTCTTCGTGTGGCACTGGCCGGTCTGACCATGGCGGAGTACTTCCGCGATGTGCAGAAGCAGGACGTGCTCTTCTTCATCGACAACATCTTCCGGTACACCCAGGCCGGCTCCGAGGTGTCCACCCTGCTCGGCCGTATGCCGTCCGCGGTGGGTTACCAGCCGAACCTGGCCGACGAGATGGGTCTGCTGCAGGAGCGCATCACCTCGACGCGTGGTCACTCGATCACCTCGATGCAGGCGATCTACGTCCCCGCGGACGACCTGACCGACCCGGCCCCGGCCACCACCTTCGCCCACCTCGACGCGACGACGGTTCTCTCCCGTCCGATCTCCGAGAAGGGCATCTACCCGGCCGTGGACCCGCTGGACTCCACGTCCCGGATCCTGGACCCGCGTTACATCGCCGAGGACCACTACAACGCCGCCATGCGCGTCAAGGGGATCCTCCAGAAGTACAAGGACCTCCAGGACATCATCGCGATCCTCGGTATCGACGAGCTGGGCGAGGAGGACAAGCTGGTCGTCCACCGTGCCCGTCGCGTCGAGCGCTTCCTGTCGCAGAACACCCACGTCGCCAAGCAGTTCACCGGCGTGGACGGTTCGGACGTTCCGCTCGACGAGTCGATCGCCGCGTTCAACGCGATCTGCGACGGCGAGTTCGACCACTTCCCGGAGCAGGCGTTCTTCATGTGCGGTGGCCTGGAGGACCTCAAGGCCAACGCCAAGGAGCTCGGCGTCTCCTGAGCCGACGGCTCACCGAGGGGGACGGGCACGTCCCGTCCCCCTCACCACGCCCCTTAGAATTGACCCAACACCCGGCCGGCGCGGCCGGGTGGTGACCCGAGGAGCCACCCTTGGCTGCTGAGCTGCACGTCGAGCTGGTCGCGGCGGACCGCAGTGTCTGGTCCGGCGAGGCCACCCTGGTCGTCGCGCGCACCACGTCCGGCGACATCGGCGTCATGCCCGGTCACCAGCCGCTTCTGGGTGTGCTGGAATCGGGCCCGGTGACGATCCGCACGAGCGACGGCGGAACCGTGATCGCCGCGGTGCACGGCGGTTTCCTCTCGTTCGCGGACGACAAGCTGTCGCTGCTCGCGGAGATCGCGGAGCTGGCGGACGAGATCGATGTCCAGCGCGCCGAGCGTGCGCTGGAGCGCGCGAAGGAGGCGACGGACGCCGCTGCCGAGCGGCGCGCCGAAGTGCGACTGCGCGCGGTGGCGGTTCGCTAGCGCACCGCGACGACGTAGCTTTACCCTCAGCCGCGGCACGGCCTGGAGACCCCTCCGGACCGTGCCGCGGCTGAGGCGATGCAGATGCCTGTGAAGTTCTGGTGTATCCGTTACTCGACGACGCGAGGAGGTCGGTGGAGATGTTCCTCGCGTTGTGGGTGGGCGGAGCGGTCGTCGCCCTGGTCCTGTTGGGACTCTTCGTCTTCGGTCTGCGCCGGAGGCTGATCCAGCGCTCCGGCGGGACCTTCGACTGCAGCCTGCGGTGGAACGTGCCGGAGGAGCCCGATCTCTCGGGCAAGGGCTGGGTGTACGGGGTCGCCCGGTACAGCGGTGACCAGGTCGACTGGTTCCGGGTCTTCTCGTACGCGCCCCGTCCGCGCCGGATCCTGGAGCGTTCCGCGATCGAGGTGATCGCCCGCCGGATGCCCGAGGGCGAGGAGGAGCTGGCGCTCCTGTCCGATGCCGTGGTGCTCGGCTGTCTCCATCGCGACACCCGCCTGGAGCTGGCCATGAGCGAGGACGCGCTGACCGGGTTCCTCGCCTGGCTGGAGGCGGCCCCGCCCGGCCAGCGGGTCAACGTGGCATAGCTTCGGATCTGTCGGACGTGAAGGGGCGTCCCTGACACCTTGGGTTCTAGTGCCGTATCGGGCAACGTCCGCCCCATTGTGAAGCATTGCTTGATTGCTGTGCCGGGCGGTCAGAATGATCACGTGGCTGAACGTGTGCGGGTCCGGGAGATCGATGACGACGAGGGCAGACGGTTGCTGCGGATCATCCGCAGGGGCACCGGTTCGGTGGTGACCTGGCGGCGGGCTCAGATGGTGCTGCTGTCCGCGCAGGGTATGTCCGTGGCGAAGATCGCCGAGGTGACGTTCACGAGCCCGGACCGGGTCCGGGACGTGATCCACAACTTCAACGCCGACGGCTTCGAGGCGCTCTACCCCAAATACAAGGGCGGCCGGCCGAGAACCTTCACCCTTCCTGAACGCCGGGAGATCAAGAAGATCGCCAAGTCCAGGCCGGTCGAGCACGCCTTGCCGTTCTCGGTCTGGAGCCTGGTCAAGCTGGCCGACTTCCTGGTCGCCGAGGGGGTGGTCGACGACATCAGCCACGAGGGCCTTCGCATCCTGCTCCGCGAGGAGGGCGTCTCGTTTCAACGTGTGAAGACCTGGAAGACCTCCCGGGACCCGGACTACGCGGCCAAGAAGGCCCGCGTCGAGCATCTCTACGCGATCGCCGACGGTGAGGTCGTACCCGAGGAAGGCGAACCGGAAGTCATCTTCTGCATGGACGAGTTCGGGCGTGAGCCACGAGGCGCTGAGGAATCGTGCGGGAGGAGGAGCCCGCCGCTGGTCATCGCAGTGACCGGTTGAAGCTGGAGGCAGGCCGATCCCCAGGTCGGGGGTGGAGGCCGGAAGCAGCCTCGACAACGTAGGGGCGGACCGACACCACCAGGCGGTTCGTGCCCGCAAGCGAAGACGGAATGGGTGTAAGGAAACTGAACCAGTGGTTGAAGCCCCGTGAGTCGTCAGCGGCCTGCCGAATCTGGTGGATGGGTCGCTTTGCGGTACTGGAGAGTGCTCTGTCCGATGGCCTCTCCTCTTCGGTTGTTCGCAGGTTGGGCAGTCGGAGGCCCGGACCAAGACTGCGATGTGCGGTCTGTGGTGATGCCGCCGGGGTAGAGCTGGGCACCGACGCCGTCGAAGGATCCTCAGTGAACGTGGGAAGCGATCCAGTGTCGCCTTCCCCGCCTGGCAGCCAGCCGGGCGGCGGGCAGGTGCGACGCTCACTGATGGCACCGGATCGTGGCGGAGTCGCCGTATTACTCCGAGGCCGGGAAAGCCGGCCGCATGGGGAAGGGCGACAGCGTGATAGTAGTGGTGTTGATGTCGGGGAGGAGCGTTGTTGAATAGCGACGCGCCGTCGACTACTTGGCCGAGCATTTTCGCGGCTGAGCGGCGGGTACTCGATCACCAGTTCAAACTGCACCGATGGGCAAGGGCCGATCCGGACCGCCGGTTCTGCGACCCCGCCAGCCCCTGGCAACGCGGCTCGAACGAGAACACCAACGGCCTGCTGCGGCAGTACTTCCCCAAGGGCACCGACTTGTCCGTCCACACCCCCGAACACCTCGCCGCCGTCGCCGACCAGCTCAACCGCCGCCCACGCAAAACGCTCGGCTGGGAAACCCCAGCCGAGCGCCTGCATAAACTGCTCACGGCCTAGACAACCGACCACGTGTTGCGACGACCGCTAGAAACCGCCACCTCGGCGCGAGACCCTTCTCCGGGCTCGGCCAGGAGGACAAGGTGTGTGCTGAGCCGCGTTCTGTTCCGCCCAGCGATGTCCCAGGGAACTTCGCTACGCGGTCCGCCGGATTTCCTCCTCCTCGGGAAGGAGATCGGCCAGCATCTCCCAGACCGGCTTGCTGCCGACGGGGCGGAGCACCAGGGGACTGTCCGGTCCCACCTGCCCCTCGTGCACGGGCTCAGCCGGGGATTCCCGGCTCCAGTAGCCCAGTGGGCCGCAGTCCCAGATGCCGAATCCGCGCACGGCGACAGTCGGTTGCGTGTCGTCCTGGCCGTGCCACGCCGAGGTGACACGCCAGTGCACGCGCAACTCGAGGAGCAGGTAGGAGAAGAGGGAGAGTGCTGGCTCTGTGAGGTCTCCCGCTTCCGCCAGCGCCTGCTGAATCCGCTCAGGGGTGCCCCCGTCCGCCGAGGGCGCCCCACTGCCCAGGGCCGTGAGCCCCGCGTCCATCACCCCGATGGTCGTCTCGATGCACGGCACACCCACATCCAGGGCATCGCTCTGCCGCAGGTTCACCAACCGGGCCAGTGACCACACGAGCAGCTTCGGCTCAACCTGCGCGTACTCCACTTCGCTCTCCCCCGGCCATGA
>NZ_JBIARH010000004.1:0-103581 GCF_042889785.1 Streptomyces sp. NPDC002476
CGGCTGACCGCTGTGCACCGGTATTCGATCCCGTGGTGCGTCATACGCAGGGCGCGCCCTCTTCGGCGTACCGCCCATCGGTTTCTCCGAATCTTTACTTCGTCATCCCCAAGTCGGAGCTGGGCACCCGTCAGCCGCGGCTTGTTGTCAAAGATCGACCACCCGATCAGGAGCGCCGTCGGAATCGCGCCGCCTTGCACTTGGGCACCTGTTCCGCCAGTGGGGCCCCTCGACGGCACCGTGCTGCCGATCGACCGCATCGCTGTTGACCATCCGTACTACTCGGAGAAGAAGAAGCACCACAGGAAAACGCGCAGGTCCTTGCGGATCCAGCCGGCCGTCTGATCTGGGCCTCGGACGCGCTACCCGGAGCTGTGCACGATCTGACCGCAGCCCGCGCCCACGACATTGTCCAAGCCTGCCTCACTCGGCAGATCCTCGTCCTCGCCGACCGCGCCTGCCAGGGCGTCGGCGCCACCGTCCGCACCCCGTACCACTGCCACCGCGAACAGCCCGAGCACTACCAGGAGTTCAACCGGGACCATGCCCGGCTGAGGGCTCCGGGTGAACGAGCCTTCGCACAGTTGAAGTCCTGGCGACTGCTCCGGCGTGCGAGATGCTCCACCCGCCGTATCGGCACCATCGTCCAGGCCGTCCACACGCTACTGACCTGCGACTACACAGGATGAAAGGGGCTCATTGACCCTTATGAGACGAAGCAATTGAACGGGTCTTTGTCACTTCTGGCCATTCTCCGTGCCTTTTGATACCGGTACCCCGCTACCGACTCATTTTGATCATTCTCCGCCGCTACTATTCCCTTGGTTTCCTCGGGGGAAGGAATGGCACATGTTCAGCATCATCGTGGTACCCGAGAACGGTGCCGGACCCGCCGGTCAGATCCGTCTCGAACCCGGCGAGACCCTTGCGTTCGGCAGGACTCCAGCCACTCCGGACGCAGCCGCGCCCCGCCGCCACCTCGCCATCGCGCACTGCGGGGTCTCCCGCACCGCGGGCGAGATCACGGCCTTGGGGGCGTACTGGACGCTCAGCAACCACAGCACACGGCAGACATATGTCGTGGAGAATCCGGAGGGGGCCGGCGAGCACATCAAGCTCGCGCCAGGGCGGGTCGAGGCACCGATTCCGTTCGAGTTCTCCCGCGTGGTGCTCCCCGCCGGCGGGGAGCTCCTCAGCTTCGACGTCTGGGCGCCACGCCACGACTACGCCGACCGGACCGTCGGCGACCGGTCCGGAGGCGAGGCCACCACTCTGGCCTTCCCACTGGACCGCTCCAAGCGCTATTTCCAAGTGCTCGCCGCCCTGTGCGAGCCGCGGCTGCGCGGCGAACCTCACGCGCCACTGCCGACCGTCGACCAGGTGATCGAACGACTGCGTCCCGTCTGGCCGGCCGCGGGACGTGCCTCGGTCCAGTGGAACATCGACTATCTCGCAGTCAAGCTCCGTCTCAAGCAGCCTCCTGACGCCGCTTCGGGCGGTCCCCGCCTCAACGGGAAGAAGGAGACCCTGGTCGCCCTCGCTCTGCGTTTCGACCTGGTGAGCCAGGAACACCTGGGCGTGCTCGAAAAGGCGACGACGTGACGGCCGGGGAAGAGCCCACCGTCCAGGTCCCGGTCGGCTACCTCATTGGCCGCTGGGAAGTCCGCGAACCCCTCGCCTCCGGAGCGTTCAGCAGTGTCTACGCCGCGCGGGCAATCGCCACTAGCTCCGGCTCCGCCGACGGGTTCCCTGTCGATGCAGCGCTGAAGATCCTGCCCACCGGTACCCGGACCCCGCGCCAGCTGAGACATCTCCAGGAGCTGGCCCATCGAGAGCTGGAGATCCACCGCAAGCTTCAACACCCGCGCCTCGTTAGGATGTTCGAGGCACAGACAATCGACGACCCCGAGCACCCAGGGCTGGACGGTGCCACAGTCCTCGTACTCGAACGTGCTGCGGGCTCCGTCGAGGACCTGCTCAGCCGCTCCGCCCCCGGACCGCTGCCTGCCGCCCCGAGCCTGCTCGCCCAGATCTGTGAGGGGCTTGCCCAGATTCACCGGGCGGGCTGGGTCCACGGCGATCTGAAGCCGGCCAACGTCCTGCTGATGGCGGACGACTCCGTCCGGCTGGGCGACTTCAACCTCGCCTCCGAGATGGACGGGACCCACGCCTACGCTCCGGTCTTTGCGACCCCCGACTACACCCCGCCGGAACTGCTCTGGTCCGATATCACCGAACAGGGCCGGCAGATCCGTCCCACCGCCGACATCTGGGCTTTCGGCATCCTTGCCCACCTCCTGCTGACCGGGGCTCTGCCGCTGCCCGGTGGCACCCCCACCGCCCGCAGGGACAGCCTGCTGCGCTATGCACGCGGCAGAGAGGAACTGCGGCTCTCCGCCGGACTACCCGAAGCCTGGCGACCGATCGTCACCGACTGCCTCGCCCGCAGCCACGAGGAACGCGCGGCACACGACGCCCTTTCCCTGTTGCGCCGGGTGGAGGCTGCCGCGGGCACCGGCCCGTCCCCTCGCCTTCCTCGCCTCCGCCCACGCAGGGTGTCACGCCGGGTGTGGGTCGCGGGCGTCGCGGCGGCACTGTTGGTCTGTGGCGGCGCGTACGTGCTGCGTGACCGGCCGCCGGACCCCGCACAGTACGGCGCTGGTGAACTGCGGACAGATCAGGGCATCCCCGTCGCGTACCGCGGCCTGATCGTGGATGCCGCGCACACCTGCGAAAGCCGCGACGTCACCCCGGCACTGATTGCCGCGCTGCTGAAGACCGAGTCGGACTTCGACCCCGGCCTCGCCGATCCGACCAAGGACGAATACGGCATAGCCCGCTGGACACCCCGAGTCCTCTACTACTGGCTGCCCGAGCGTCAGCGCCCGGCCAGGGTGGAAGACTTGAAGCCGCCCTTTCCGCCGAAGACATCGATCCCGGCCGTCGGCCGCTATCTGTGCGACATTTCCCGCACCCTGGCAAAGGATGTGCAAGGCAACCGGAAGGTAGCGGTGGCTGTCGCCTACCGCACCTCGGTGGACATCGTGAACGAGGCCGCCGGTATCCGCCCGCAGGAACGCGCCTACGCCACGAAGATCGACCGCCGACTCGACCAGTACACGCCGGGCGGCAGCTGACCGAGCGGCCCGGACGCTGCCGTCCGGCGGCCTGAGAAGCGGCGGAGTCGCACCTCACCCCGCAGCCGCACCTGCACAGGGGCTCTCGGGAACCGGCCTCACCATCGGGCAGACGAACCACGCACAGTCTGGGGCCCTCCCCTTCACCCAACCCCAGCGGGAAGCGGTACCTCGCATGTCCGAGGTACCGCTTCCCGCTGCGCCACCGCATCGTTGTGGGTGTGCGCCGGTGCAGGGGAACGGCGCAACCCGAATCACAGAAGGAGCCCAGCATGAGGACATTCCGCGCGCTGCTCACCACCGCCGCGACCATGGCCGCTGGTGTCGCGCTTGTGATGGCACCTGGTACGGCCGAGGCGGACACTGCCACCACGGCGCAGAAGGCGTGGTCCTGCCCGAGTGGCTATGTCTGTCTGTACACCGGCACAGCCGGGACCGGCCAGCGCTGTTACACGGACATCTCGATCGAACGGTGGACGACTCCGTCCTGCAACACCCGCAAGTTCATGTCGTCGTTCAACAATGGCACGGCGGCCGGCGGGGTCAACCACGTCCATGCGTACACGAAGTACTCGTACGGCGGAGGTGACTACCACCTCGTCCGCGGAAACAAGGGCCGCCTGACCAGCGATGAGCACCCGACCGGCATCAGCATCAAGTCCATCAAGTGGACATCGAGCTGACCTGACCTCGCGCGGGAACACGGCCGGTGAAGTCGTCACGAGCGGGTTCGGCGGTATCCCGTTGCCGCTGTAGGAGGAGTTGAACCAGCGGGGGAACTCGGTCGCCGCGGGGAGCCCTTTCTTAACTGGCTGAGCCCCACCACGCTCCCGGAGAATTCCAGGAGCGTGGTGGGCCCTTCGTCGTATCCGGGATCAGTACCCGCGGAACCGGGCCGTCAGACGGTGCCGACCAGGCCTCAGTCGACAGGTGGGGAGCCAGGACCATCGAGCGTTGCCGTACGTGCTTCTCCCAGGCCAACACGTACGGCGGTGCCTGCCCCTGGGGAAGTACCGCTCTCTGGTGAGCGAGACGGCACGGCGGATACGGTTGAACACGCTACTCAGCTCCTATCGCTGATGGCTCGGTCCCCCGACATCGCCCGTCGAGGGGACCGCTTTGTGTACGACCGCCCAAAGGGTGCGGCCGTTCAGGCTGGTAGCCAGGAACCCGAACCGATCGGCTTCGGCCACCACTTCCAGGACCTCCCGCCATGACTCGGCGGAGAGCGATTCCGGCACTTCCGTTTCGACCGACGTGTATCCGGCGTGCTCCTCCAGGCGCGCGGGGAGCCCGACGGACGACAGCCGGGCGGCGATGGCCGCCGCGCTTACTCCTGAAGCGGGCACAGGGCAGCCTCCGTCACCGGCGATCACTTTCAGTGAAGCTAGTTAACTAGATTAGAGCTAGTGGACTAGATTTTCCATATGCCTGAGCAGCCGCCTTATCTCCGCATCGCCGACGAACTCCGGCAGCGGATCGCGGAGCACGTATGGGAACCGGGCGATCGCCTCCCCTCCCGCGCCCAGATCGGCCAGGAGTACGGCGTGGGCGAGAACGTGGTCCGCCGGGCACAGGAGCTGCTGATCTCCCAGGGCGTGTTGGAAGGCCGAGCCGGGTCGGGAACCTACGTCGCCGAGCCACGGCAGCGGGTGCGGGTGGTCCGTTCAACGGCACGCGAGCAGCCCGACGGCTCTCCGTTTCGTGCGGACATGAAGGCCGTGGGCAAGCAAGGGGATTGGGAGAGTCTGACCGACGCCAAGGTCCCCGCCCCTGCGGAGATTGCGGCCCGCCTGGGTATCGCCGAGGGAGATCTGTGCGTCCGCACGACGTACGAGTTCCTGGCCGACGGCAGGCCGGTGCAGTTGTCGACGAGTTGGGAGCCGTACGACCTCACCGCCGGCACTCTCGTCGTTCTCCCCGAGGGAGGGCCGCACGCCGGGGCCGGAGTCGTGAACCGGATGGCCGCGATCGGCATCACCGTCAGCCACGCCGTGGAGCAGCCGGAGCCGCGGCAGGCGACCGCCGAGGAAGCATCGCTTCTGGGCATCCAGAAGGCCGCCTTCGTCACGCACATCCGCCGGACGTATTACAGCGATCAGGGGCGGCCCGTGGAGACGGCAGACATCGTGGTGCCCGTCGCTCACTGCGAGATCGTCTACGAGATCCCGATCAACCGGTAACCGCGGTAACTGACAGGCGTCCGCCGCCCTGTGGATCCCCTCGAACCGGGGTCAGTTCGTGCCCCTCGCGTGCCCCTTCCGTGCCCGATCGGGCGGGAAACCAGGGGGAGACACGGTGACTGGCGGACACCGGGCAGCACGACGGCCCCCGACCGTCTTGCCTGGTCAGGGGCCGTTCAGCTGTGCGGTGGGTGTGGGATTTGAACCCACGGTGACTCGCGCCACGACGGTTTTCAAGACCGTTCCCTTAGGCCGCTCGGGCAACCCACCCCGCGCCACCGGTTCACGGACCGGGGTTGACGCGAGGACAGCCTAGCCGGTCAGCTGTCGCCCTTGCGCTCCCCCAGGGTGACTTCGGTCGTGGCCGTCCTGCCGTCGCGCTGATAGGTCAGCGTCACACGGTCGCCGGGCTCGTGCGTCCAGATCTCGCCGATCAGGCTCGGGCCGCTGTCGATCACGGTGTCGCCGAACTTCGTGATCACATCGCCCGCCCGGAGACCGGCCTTGTCCGCGGGTCCGCCCTGCACCACGGCGTCCGCGTCGGCGCCCGCGCCCCGGTCGGAGATGACCGCGCCGCCGGACCTCTCGTCCATCCTGACCGTGGCACCGATCACCGGGTAGACGGGCTGACCGGTCTTGATCAGCTGCTGGGCGACGTTCGTCGCCTGGTTGATCGGAATCGCGAAGCCGAGACCGATGGAACCGGCCTGGGTCTGGCCGAGGCCGCTGCCGGTCGACTGGATGGCCGAGTTGATGCCGATGACCGCGCCGCGCGCGTCGAGCAGCGGGCCGCCGGAGTTGCCCGGGTTGATCGACGCGTCGGTCTGCAGGGCGCTCATGTACGAGTTGTTGCTGCCGGCCCCGTCCCCGGAGGCGACCGGACGGTTCTTGGCGCTGATGATCCCCGTGGTCACCGTGTTGGACAGACCGAACGGGGCACCGATCGCGATCGTCGAATCGCCGACCGCGACATGGTCCGAGTTGCCGAGGGGCAGCGGGGCGAGCCCCGACGGCGGGTTCCTCAGCTTCAGCACCGCGACGTCGTAGCCCTGCGCCCGGCCGACCACCTCGGCGTCGTACTTCTTGCCGTTGGAGAACGTGACGGTGAGCTGGCCACTGTCCGCCGCGGAGGCCACCACGTGGTTGTTGGTGAGGATGTGGCCTTGCTTGTCGTACACGAAGCCGGTGCCCGTACCGCCCTCGCCGTCACCGCCCTGCGCGTCGATGGTGACCACGCTGGGCAGTGCCTTGGCAGCCACGCCCGCGACCGTGCCGGGGTCGCGCTTGAAGCCCTGCGCGTCGGCCGAGACCGTGGTCGAACCGTTGGACGCGCTGTTCCGGTCGGCCGCCCAGTAGCCGAAGGCGCCGCCGATGCCGCCCGCGATCAGCGCAGCCGCCGCCACCACGGCCACCAGCCTGCCCATCCCCCGCTTCCGCGGGCCCTTCTGGTCGGGGAACTGGTCCGGGGCGCCCCAGACCGGCGCCCCGCCGTCGGCACCGTGGTGCGCGTACGTGGGCGCGGCGGGAGGGGGCGGCGGGGGCCAGTTCGCCTCGGCGGCCGACTGGAAGCCGGGAGGAGCCGAGGCCGGAACGGGGCCCGTGGAAGTGGTCGCGGCCTCGCCCTTCGGCGCCTGCGGCTGCCCAGGAGCAGGCGTGGAAGCGGAAGGCCCCTGGGGAGCGTCGGCCGGCGGCACGGGAGGTACGGACGGAACCGGCGGAACGGCCTCGCCCGCACTGCCCTCGCTGCCCTCGTTTTCTGTGCTCACAGCTCTTTACTCCTCGATTCCACACGATTGTCGGCAAGAGATCCGCTGTGTACGTGTCCTGGGACAGCCTTTCCCAAGACCCGTCAGGCCACTGTAAGCAGGACCTGTGCATCCTCAGACCTATCCTTACATCCGACAAAAAGGACGCGCGCTCGCGGTCCGTACGACGCACCACCCGGCGCGCGCCGCGCGTCGCGCGGACGCCTCGGACGCAAGCTGTACACAGCACCCGCTCTCGGTGACACGATGACGCGGTGACGCAAGAACGGCGGCCCTCCGCGCACCCTTCCATCCAGGTCATCGCCCACCGGGGTGCGTCCGACGACGCCCCCGAGCACACCCTGGCCGCGTACCGGAAGGCGATCGAAGACGGCGCCGATGCACTGGAGTGCGATGTACGGCTGACCGCCGACGGGCATCTCGTGTGCGTGCACGACCGCCGGGTGAATCGCACGTCCAACGGCCGCGGCGCGGTCTCCGCCCTGGAGCTGTCCGCGCTCGCCGCCCTCGACTTCGGCTCCTGGAAGGACCGCGAAGACTCGGAGTCCCCGGACTGGGACCCGGTGCCGGGAGAACTCACCTCGGTGCTCACCCTGGAACGACTGCTCGAACTGGTCACCGAGACACGGGCGGCCGGACGCCCGGTACAGCTCGCCATCGAGACCAAGCACCCCACCCGCTGGGCGGGCCAGGTCGAGGAGCGGCTGCTGCATCTGCTGAAGCGTTTCGCGCTCGACGTCCCACCGGCCGACGGGCCCTCGCCGGTACGGATCATGAGCTTCTCGGCGCGCTCCCTGCATCGCGTCCAGGCCGCCTCGCCCACCCTGCCCACCGTCTACCTGATGCAGTTCTTCTCGCCACGCCTGCGCGACGGACGACTGCCCGCCGGGGCCCGGATCGCCGGGCCCGGGATGCGGATCGTCCGGGGTCACCCCGGCTACGTCGAACGCCTGCACCGTGCGGGCCACCGCGTCCACGTCTGGACGGTCGACGAACCGGAGGACGTCGAACTCTGCGTCAACCTCGGCGTGGACGCAATCATCACGAATCGCCCCAAACAGGTTCTGTCACAACTGGGACGCCTTTAACATCCGTTACACGGAGTGCAACGGCGCATTCGAACCGTACTCGATCGTCATGAGTGCGTCACCGGTGGGCGAACGGTCGGTTTCCGGTCCATCCCAGGGGGGCATCCACTTCGTGGCGTGGGGCAAAGGAGGTCTCGGGGGTGGCGTTGGTGGTGGCACAGGAAGTGCCCACGTCGTCGAGCATGGCCGTACCCCATGGCCCTGCGGGCGTGGGGCAGGCGCGGCACCGGATGCGCGAGCAGTTGCGCAGCCACGGGATGCCGGATTCGGTCGTCGACGATGCCGTGTTGATTCTGTCCGAACTGCTCAGCAACGCCTGCCGGCACGGCAGGCCGCTGGGCCGGCACACGAATGTGGGCGAGGGCGACATCCGCGCCGCCTGGCGCGTGGACGAAACGGGAGGACTGACCGTCGAGGTGACGGATGGCGGCGGCCCGACCCGGCCGGTTCCGGCCACGCCGTCGGTGACGGCGCGCGGCGGTCGCGGTCTCAACATCATCAGCGCGCTCGCCGAGGAGTGGGGCGTACGTGACGACTCCTCGGGCGAGGTCACCGTCTGGGTCCTCGTCCACGAGGGGCACCGCGACGAGAGACGCCGGGACGACGAGCACCCGAACGGGAATGCGAACGGGCGCGCGAAAGCGAACCGGAACGAAGGGTGCGGTGCCGAAGGGCGCGGGAACAAGGGGCACGGGCGGACGCCCGGAGCCCCGGGCACCGCGGGGTCATCGAGAGTGTCGGGCATCCGCCGCGCAACGGGCATGCCGAGTCCGGCCGCGCTGGACCGGCTGGGGCTCGCGGGGTCCCTCGACGACGTCGGCTGAGGTCCGCGCTCAACGTACGGGCGCACGGGCGGAGCCGGAGCCCGACAGCGCCGAGGCGCACCGGGCGTCGGGCCCGGGCCCGGCCGTGTGTCGCGGGCGCACCCGGACCGCGCCCCTGGTTCGACGCACGGGTCCGGACCGGGTACGTGGGACGGGGCACGGACCAGGTGCACGGGGCGGGTACGCGGGCGCGTGTGTCCCAGACGTGACGCGGGCCGCTAGGCTCGCGGCCCAGACCGCACTGTCGCAACCGGGAGAAAGCCCACCATGGCCAAGAAGCGCCCCCAGACCAAGGCCGGGAAGCAGCAACTCAAGGACGGCGAGATCCCGGTGGTCGGGGCTCGTGAGCCCTGCCCGTGCAGTTCGGGCCGACGATACAAGGCGTGCCACGGCCGCGCCGCTGCCCAGGCCGTGGCCGAACTGGTCCACCGCCCCTTCGAGGGCCTGGCCGGTGAGTGCGACTGGGTCGCGCTGCGCGAACTGGTGCCGGCCGCCACGGTCGAGTTGACGCTCAAGGGCGGGCTCCCCGACGGCGTGCCCTCCGTGACCCTCGCGACCGTCCTGCCGATGGCGTGGCCGGCCCTCCGCCGCGACGACGGATCGGTCCTGCTGGGGCTGCAGAACGACACCCCGTCGGGCGACCTCAGCCGCGACCTCGCGGACACGCTCCGGCAGGCGCTCGCCGCCGAGCCCGGCTCGCCCGTGACCGCGCGGCGCGCCCCGGCCGACGGGCCGCGGCTTCAGGACATGCTCGACCCCGACGCGGCGTTCGAGCCCGCTGTCCACCCGGGTTTCGAGTTCTGGGTTCCGGACGCGGAGAACGCAGCGCCGGAGGTGTCCGCCTCCCTGGAGCGCGCGAACGAGGCGGCGATCCCCACGGCGCGGCTCTCCGGCGTGGACGCCGCGTACTGGTGCGAGACCCCGGAGAAGAACCACCTGCGCTGGGTCATGCCGCACCCCGAGGAGCAGCTTCTCGACGCGCTCGCCCGACTGCACGCCGCCGGTTCCTCTTCGCTGGGCGAGGGGACACGGTTGGTCGGTTCCTTCCGGGCGCACGGACTGATGGTCCCGGTCTGGGATCTGCCGAGCACAATGGGCGCGGCGGAGTGCGAGAAGCCTGCGGCGGAGTTCGCGGAGCGGCTGGCCGACGCGCTCTCCTCGGACGCGCCGCTCACCGCCGAGGAGCGCCGGGCCCGCGGCGGGCTCACCAACCGCCAAGTGACGCTCAGCTGACAGTGACGACCGCCGGGCGGGCTCGGTGACTCGCGTCACAACCACCCGTACCGGCAGGTAAATCCCTGTCCGAATACGCGAGATCGAATTTGCGAACGGCAGATCTCTTGTTACGGTTCTAGAAGCCCGGTCGCTGGTGCATCCCCCGTCGCCAGCGATCGGGCATCCTCATTTCCTGGTACGGCGCACAGCGCGCGCCCGGCGCATGAGCCCGCGCACGCCCCGCCATCAGTACGGCCGCGCCGTTCGCCGCCTGCCCGTCGAGCTCTCTGCCCACACCCGGTCCGGGCTTCCCACCGCCGCACATCGTCGCCAACCCGCCACGACAGAGCCCGTTTTGACCTCCCGCCCCCGGGCGACCCCGCTCCTGCGCCCCGGGCCCGCCGCACCCTCCGCCGGGTCGGTCGCTCTCGGACAGAGAAGGATCCCGGACCCCTTCCCGGATCCTTTTACGCGCCCCTTACGAGGTCAATCGAATAAGCCTTCGAATTTCCGCGAAATAGCCACGGAAGACCCGTCAGGAAACCGACTCTCTCCGCACTTTGCAGCGGCAGACTTTGCACGAGCTGGCACGGAACCGGTATGGGACATGATCGGGACCCGGGGGCCGGGGATTCCCGTACCGATCAACCGGAGATCACCGTCGGGAGTCGCGCGGGGCGAACACCGACGGTCGATGAGGACGCCGAGGGAGGACGAAGGCGACGGGCGACAGTCAGGGACGACGGAGAGAGCGACGACGAACAATGAGGCGATAGATCGCGGCATGCGAACTTCGCCCGGATTTCGCACGAATTTCAAACAATTCGACTCAGATGCCGGAGACGATTCCACGTCGGCATCACGGAATACGCCCGCCCACTGCCGATGACCTTTCCCGAGCACCCAGGCCCGCCTCATCCCGCCCCGGCCCCGGCCCTCGTAGGGCAGACACACGCGGAGCCCGCACACCACGAGGCCGGAACCGGGCCCGGAAGCACCGAGACCCCGAGGCCCTGCCCCACACGCTGAAGGCCCGATGCCCAGGGCCCGAACACGCTGGGTCCCGAGGCATGCGAAGCACCGGATGCTGCCGCCCCGCCGCCCCGCCGACCCGTCAGTACACGAGTCGTCAACGCGCGAGTCGTCAGTACGCGAGTCGACTGCCTCCGTCGGGGGCACCGTTACTCGCCTCGACCAGCGCGTCGAGCACCGTCTCCACATCCGGCAGCCACGGCGCCGCGGCTCCGGTCGTGTCTCCGGCCCTGCCCCCGGTCCCGGCTTCGCGACCGGAGCGGCGGCCTTTCGTACCCGGCAGAGAGCCAGGGGCAGGAGCCCGTTCCCAGCGCACCTGTCCTGTTCCAGTCGCCGATGGCGGAAGGACCAGATAGCCGCCCTCGCCGTGGAAGCGCAGCGAACTGGGCACCCGGTCCTGGACGTACAGCAACTCGCCGAGCCGCTCGAGGGTGTACGGGGCGACCAGCAGCGACCACCGGGTCGGCGTCGCCACCACGGGGCCGAGCCGGGTACCCATCCGGTCCAGCTCGACCAGCGCCCGCGCAGCGGCCACGGCGGGCAGGCTCAGCGCGCAGGGGGCACGGCCACCGGTGGCCAGCACGATCGGCGCGGTGGGCCGGTTGGTCCACCACCAGCGCACCATGCGCTCGTCGGTGGTCGCCGCCAGAAGACCAGGATCGAAGGGGTGCGCGCCGGGTACGGCGCACTCGGGATCGGGGCAGGCACACCCACGGTCACGGCCGTCACGGCCACCGCGTCCGTCGCCCGCCGCCGTCCCCACTCCGGGGAGCACGGGCCACTGCCACGCGGTGGCACAGATCAGGACCGCGTCGAGCTGGGCGGGCCTTGCCCTGCGCCGGAGCCTGCGTCGCCTTCCGAGGATCTCGCGCATGAGCGCTCGTTCCTTTCCGTTGAACGCCGGGGGTCCACATCACACCACGCGTGCCTCACATCGCGTGTGCATCACTTCGCCGTGCGTGCATGCCCGTCCGACGTGTCGTACGGGTGGTTCGTCGTACCGAGCGTGCGCTGAGCCAGGTCGAGCAAGGGGTGTGAGACGAGCCGGACACAAACATGGCGAGGAGAAGCGCATGTACATCGCGCGTGTCGTCCCATGGTGCAAACCCCGCCACTCGGGGGGTGGGGGCGTGGCCGTCACAAGAGAGGACGTCCGGGTCGGCTGCCGGGTTCCCGGGGCGATCGGAACTGCCCCTGGCCGTCATCGATTACGTACCCAGCATGCCCGAAATGACGCTCCCCGCGGGACTTCACCCCGAGAACACCCCCGTCGAGCACCCTCAGTCGACCGCAATTAGCCGCCACCAGGTGCATTTTTCAGCCAACTTAACAGTTGGCCGGACACCACAAAACCCGTAGGGACAATGCTGGACATCGCCTTACTTGTGCGTGTACATGTGGATGCTACGTGTACCTGTAGATGCACTGATAGCGGCGCAGAATGACATGGGGGTTTGCGATGCTATTCCAAGAAAAGCACCGGTGGGAAAGCCTTCTGTCATGAGCGCCCCGCACCTGCCGAAAGTGGCTGGAATCGATCCCACGGTTCCTGTTTCAACGCACACTGCCGGTTCCCTCCCCGGAGTACCGGCCGCCCCCGGAGCGTTCGTCCAGGACCGGCTGGCCGGCTGGGTCTCCGACCTCACCACGCTGCACGAACTCACCGAACGACTGGCCAGGACCAGCACGCTCGACGATGCCCTGCGCGAACTCCTGGACGCCGGTGCCGCTCTGGTCGGCGCCCGCCGCGGTCTGGTCGTCTTCGAACCGTCCGACCACCGCGGCCCGGTCAGCACCGTCGGTCTGGGGCTCGCCCACGCCGAACTGGGGCACATCGAGACCGTGCCGCGCAGCGCCACCTCCTACGGCCGGATCCTGGAAGGGTTTCCCGACGCCGAAGGAACGCGGACCACCCCCGATCTGCTCGGCGACATCACCCTGGATCCCCGGCACCGCGAGGTGGCCGCCCGGCTCGGATACGCCGCCAGCTACGCCGTGCCGATCGCCGCCGAGGCGACCGGCAGGCTCGGCGCCGCCGTCTGGCTGTACGACGAACCCGCCGAACCGCTGGAACGCCAGCGCCATCTCGTCACCCTCTACGCCGGGTACGCCGGTGAACACCTCGCCAGGCTGCTGGAGCTGGAACGCGCCAGGGCCGATGTCGCCACCGTCGCGGAGGAACTGCTGCCCACCCGCCTGCCCAGGGTCACCGGCGTACAGCTGGCGGCCCGTCACCGCGCGGCGCCGGAGGGCGGCGGCGACTGGTACGACGCGCTGGCGCTGCCGGAGGGCGCCCTCGGCCTCGCCGTGGGCTCGGTGGACGGCTCCGGACCGAGTGCCTTGGCCGCCATGGGGCGGCTGCGCGCCGGACTGCGGGCGTACGCCGTCATGGAGGGCGAGGATCCGGTCGCCGTGCTCTCCGACCTGGAACTGCTGCTGCGGCTCACCGAACCCGCCCGCTCCGCGACCGCCCTCTTCGCCTACTGCGAACCGTCCTGCCGCAAGATCCTGCTGGCCGGTGCGGGCCACACCCCGCCGCTCCTGATCGGCGACGGGCACACCGAGTTCGTCGAGACCTCGGTCTCCGCACCGCTGGGCATGCTCGCCTGCTGGGAGGCGCCCAGCGTGGAGATCGCCCCGGCGCCGGGCGAGACCGTGCTCCTCTACACCGACGGACTGCTGCGCCGCACCGGCGAATCCACGGACCGGGCGTTCGCCCGGCTGCACTCGGCAGCGGCCCGTGTGCCGAAGGCGCTGCGCGACGACGCCTCGGCCGTCGCCGACCACGTACTGCGCACCATGCTGCCGGACGGACTCGACCAGGGCGGCGGCTCGGAGGATGTGGTGGTCCTCGCCGCACGCTTCGACTGACGACCTGAGGAGCAACAGGGAGCGGGCTCCCGACGCCCTGCGACTCCGCCTCCCGCGTCGTCGTCGGTCACCGACGCTCCTTCCCCGAGCTCTCAGCTGCTTTCGAGCAGGGGAGAGCCCATCCGCCTCCCTCGTCCGCCCTGGACTCGAATCCGCACGACGCCGCTCGCCGATCCACTCCCTCTTGCTCCCCAGGCCGTAAGCCGGACGGACCCCGGCGTTCCGGACGAGCCGCACCGTTCCGGACGCGTCCGGAACTCCTACGCCACGATGGGGGACATACAGGACGTACACGACTTGGGACACGTATGCGGCTGGGCGGACGCGCACAGGACGTATACGGTCCGGTCAGGCGGTGTAACAGGCCCTCCGGCCCTGCACCCCGTATCCGTACACCCGTACGATGAATGGGGTCCAATGTCGTATCAAGGAGAGACAAGTCGTGGCTGAGGAGCTCACCCCGGAGAACCCGGAGAACCCGGAGAACCCGGAGAACGAAGCAGAGGAAACGCTCAAGCAGCGGAAGAACGGCCTGTACCCGGGCGTCTCCGACGAGCTCGCCGCGAACATGAAGTCCGGCTGGGCCGACACCGAGCTGCACGGCCTCGAACCGATCCCCCAGGCCGCGCACACCGCCGCCCGCCGCGCCGCGCTCTCCGCGCGCTTCCCGGGTGAGCGACTGGTCATCCCCGCGGGCAACCTGAAGACCCGCTCCAACGACACCGAGTACTCCTTCCGCGCCTCCACCGAGTACGCCTACCTCACCGGTGACCAGACGCAGGACGGTGTCCTCGTCCTGGAGCCGACCGAGGACGGCCACGAGGCGACCATCCACCTGCTGCCGCGCTCCAACCGCGAGAACGGCGAGTTCTGGCTCGACGGCCAGGGCGAGCTGTGGGTCGGCCGCCGCCACTCCCTCACCGAGGCCGAGCAACTGCTGGGCATCCCGGCGAAGGACGTCCGCGAACTCACGGCCGTGCTCGCCGAGGCCACCGGACCGGTCCGCGCCGTACGCGGCCACGACGCCGGCATCGAGGCCGCCCTGACCGACAAGGTCACCGCGGAGCGCGACGAGGAACTGCGCGTCCACCTCTCCGAGGCCCGGCTGGTCAAGGACGCCTTCGAGATCGCCGAGCTGCAGAGGGCCTGCGACGCCACCGCGCGCGGCTTCGAGGACGTCGTGAAGGTCCTCGACAAGGCCGAGGCAACCAGCGAGCGCTACATCGAGGGAACGTTCTTCCTGCGCGCCCGCATCGAGGGCAACGACATCGGCTACGGCTCGATCTGCGCGGCCGGTCCCCACGCGACCACCCTGCACTGGGTGCGCAACGACGGTCCGGTGCGCTCCGGTGAGCTGCTGCTCCTCGACGCCGGGGTGGAGACCAACGATCTCTACACCGCCGATGTGACCCGCACCCTCCCGATCAACGGCACGTTCACGCCGCTCCAGCGGAAGATCTACGACGCGGTGTACGAGGCCCAGGAGGCGGGCATCGCGGCCGTCAAGCCGGGGGCCGCGTACCGCGACTTCCACGACGCCGCGCAGCGCGTGCTCACCGAGAAGCTCGTCGAGTGGGGCCTGCTGGGCGACCTGACCGTGGACAAGGTGCTGGAGCTGGGCCTCCAGCGCCGCTGGACCCTGCACGGCACCGGCCACATGCTCGGCATGGACGTCCACGACTGCGCCGCCGCGCGCACCGAGACGTACGTGAACGGGACGCTGGAGCCGGGCATGTGCCTCACGGTCGAGCCCGGCCTGTACTTCCAGGCCGACGACCTGACCGTCCCCGAGGAGTACCGGGGCATCGGCGTCCGCATCGAGGACGACATCCTCGTCACCGAGGACGGCAACCGGAACCTCTCCGACAAGCTGCCGCGCCGTTCCGACGAGGTCGAGGCGTGGATGGCCCGCCTCAAGGGCTGAGCCCCGCCCCAAGGGCCGAGGGCTGATGTCCCGCTTCGAGGACCGACGTCCGCGTGCTGGAGGGCCGCCCCGCTCAGGACACCATGAGCAGGGCGCCCTCCCGCCATTTGAGGACCTTGTCGAAGCTCACCACGGCGCCGCGGCCGGGGCGGTTGCCGAAGTGGACGTGGTCGGCGAGCTGCTCGATCAGACAGAGCCCCCGGCCGTCCTCGGCGCTGAGCGAGGGGTACGGCCGGCCCCCGTACTGCTGCCCCGACGACCGCGGCGTGCGGCGGGAGGGGAAGCCGGGTCCCGAGTCGGTGACCTCGATACGGCACTTCTCGCCGTCCAGATACGCGGTGACCCGGTACTGACCGGGAGCCTCTGCGGGCCGCTCGTCCCTCGGATCCCACGGGCCCCGGCGCGCGTCCCGCTCCTCGCGCTGTTCCTCCCGCCGTTCTCCGCGCTCTCCGCGTTCGCCCTCTTCTCCCCCCGGAGCGTGCTGTTCCCGTTCCCACCACTCGTACGGAGGCCGGTCTTCCCGGGGACGGTGGTCGCCACCGTGCTCGACGGCGTTCGCACACGCCTCGGTGAGCGCGACCGACAGGTCGAAGGAGATCTCCGGATCCACGCCCGCCGTCTCCATCGTGCCCAGCAGGAAGCGGCGGGCGAGCGGAACGCTCGCAGCCTCGCGCCGCAGATGGAGGGACCACCAGATGCTCATGCTCCAGCCTCCTGGCTGCGGCTCGACATACCACCGGTACGTATTGCCCTGCCGAACCGTTCGTAAGCGCATCCCGGATGTGAGACCGCTCATTCGGCGGATACCAGCACCCCACGCACCCGTGTATGCCGAACCGGCCCCGGAGGACCGGCCGTTGGTCCCGCCGCCGCGCGCCGGCGGCTCGGCCCGCGCGTTCCCCCGGCGGGGTCCGCCGACGGGCCCCGGGACGGTGGGTCGTTCCATGGCCCGGCCCCCTTCCGGCCGGTCGCTCGAAGCCGGGCACGGCGGGTTCCGTCGCACGCGTCGGACGGCCGGTGATGTCCGGGACCTGCCGTTCCCGGGCGCGGGGCGCGATGCGATGATGGGCCCGTCATGTCCATTTCTGTCGCACACGCCGGGGCCGGTGTACGGCTCCTGAGGACCGCGGTGTTCACCGCGGTCTGCGTCGCGCTGTCCGCGGCAGGACATGCCCTGGCATCCTGCGCCTCCGTCCCCTGGTGGACGCTGCTCGCCGGTTTCCTGGGGATCTTCGCGGTGGTCGCGCCGCTCGCCGGGCGCGAGCGCTCGCTGCCGACCATCGCCGCCGCGCTGGCCGGCGGACAGATCGCCCTGCACTCCCTCTTCAGCGTGGGCGCACCCGCCGCGCACCCGGTCGCCTCGGCCGGGAACGACCCGCTGATCCGGCTCGCGGCGGACATCGTGTGCGGCGCGGGTCCGGACCGGCTGAACGCCGCCGAAGCCCGCCGCATCGTCACCACCGCGGGCATCGACCCGGCGTCGGTGACCGTCGGGCACCAGCACCTGGCGCCCGCGCTCGGTTCCCACCAGGACGGGCTCGTCGGGCTGCTGCCCGGTCTTCCCATGCTGCTCGGCCACCTGCTGGCCGCCGTGGCGACCGGCTGGCTGCTGCGGCGCGGCGAGATCGCGCTGTCCGGGCTGGCCCGGCTCTCCGCACACGGCGCGCAGCAGGTCGCGGCCGGGGCCCGGCTGCGCGCCCTGCGCGCGGCGCTCGCGCTCGTGGCCGCCCTGCGCGCCGGACTGCCGGGCTCCCCGACGTCCGGGCCGCGCACCCCCCGTACCGAGGACGACACTCCGCTCCCCGCCGTCGGGGACGTGTTGCAGCACATGGTGATCAGGCGCGGGCCGCCCCCCGCGTACGCCCTCGCAGCCTGACGCGACGCCCCCGGCCGGCCGCCCAGCCACGCGGCCCCGCTCGCCCCCCTGGGTCACCGGGCCGCCCCGGTCACTCGACGCACGCACACCCGGCACACGGCCCCCCGGTTCGTACTGCCGACGTATGCGCGCCGCAAATGGGAAGAGGTGTCGCAACACCGGTGCGCGACCGCGCACCGGGCCACCCTTCCTCTGTGCTTCCGTGGAGTGATTCCCGTCATGAATGTTTCCCGCATCGCCCTGGCAGGCGGCATCGCCGCGTCCACCGTCCTGCTTCTCGCGGGCACCGCCTCCGCGCACGTGTCCGTACAGCCGCTGGGCGAGGCCGCCAAGGGCGGCTACGCGTCGGTCAACATCAAGGTCCCCAACGAGCGCGACAACGCCTCGACGGTCAAGCTCGAAGTCAGCTTCCCGACCGACCACCCGCTGGCCTCGGTCACGCCGCAGGCCGTGCCGGGCTGGGACATCCAGGTCACCAAGAGCAAGCTGCCCAAGCCGCTCGACATGCACGGCAAGAAGATCGGCGAGGCCGTCTCCAAGGTCACCTGGACCGCCAAGGGCGACAAGGACGAGGCCGGTATCCGCCCGGGCTACTTCCAGCAGTTCCCGCTGTCCATCGGCCAGCTCCCCGAGGACGCCGATCAGCTCGTGTTCAAGGCCGTCCAGACGTACGACAACAAGGAAGTCGTCCGCTGGATCGAGGAGCCGAAGGACGGCGCCGCCGAGCCGGAGAGTCCGGCACCGGTCCTCAAGCTGACCGCACCGGCCGGCGACGGCCACGGCGCGGGCGCCGACGACAAGAACGGTGCCGGGTCCGCGCACGAGTCGGACGAGCACACGACGGCCTCCGCCGAGGCGTCCGACGCGTCGAACAGCGACACCACGGCCCGCGTCCTCGGCATCGTCGGGATCGTCGTCGGTGCCGCGGGGGTGGCCTTCGGTGTCCTCGCGGGCCGTCGACGCAACGCCTGACCGGGCAAACCGTCCGGTGCCGGTTCCCACGGTTCCGGATGCCGCGACGCCCGGGGCCCACGATGCGGCCCCCGGTCCACGGTGCCGGGGCGCCCGCCCGGGTGCCGCGGTGATGCGGCGTCCGAGCCAAGGCTCCGTGGCGCCCCCTCCGCCCGCCAGTCCCCCGATCCACCAGTCCCCCGATCCACCAGTCCCCTCGACCCACCAACCCCATCGACCCACCAACCCCATCGACCCACCAGGATTCAGTGCTCCATGCGTAAGAAAACAGTGCTGGCCGCGGCGTTCGTCGCCGCGGCGGCGCTCACCCTGTCCGCCTGCGGCGGCGACGGCACCGCCGCCAAGCAGCCCGTGGCCGACGTCTCCGCCCCGGCCAAGACCAAGGCCGCGACGGTGCTCGACCAGCCGTTCACCAAGCCCGACCTCGTTCTCACCGACACCCACGGGAAGAAGTACGACCTCCGGGAGCAGACGAAGGGCAAGCCGACGCTGATCTACTTCGGCTACACCAACTGCCCCGACGTCTGCCCGCTCATCATGAGCAACATCTCCATCGCCAAGAAGTCCCTCCCCAAGGCCGACCAGGACAACCTCCGGGTCGTCTTCGTGACCACCGACCCGGAACGGGACACCCCCTCCTCGCTGGGCACCTGGCTCAAGTCCCAGGACCCCTCCTTCATCGGCCTCACCGGCGACTTCGCGACCATCCAGGCGGGCGCACGTCAGATCGGCATCGGCATCGACGCGCCGAAGAAGGAGAAGGACGGCACGGTCGTCTCGATGCACGGCTCCCAGGTCATGGCGTTCTCCCCGAAGACCGACAAGGGCTACCTGATCTACAGCGAGGACACCTCGCCCGAGGACTACACCAAGGACCTGCCCAAGATCGTCAAGGGGGAGAACCCGTGAACCGCCGTACCGCCCTCGCCGGAGCCGCCGCCCTCGCCACCGGGCTGGCGCTGACACTGACGGGATGCTCGTCCGCGAATGACGAGCCCGAACTGAAGGTGACCGGCGCGTTCATGCCGCAGCCGGTCGACGACATGGCGGCGGGCTTCCTCGTCGTGAAGAACAGCGGCGGCGCCTCCGACCGGCTCACCTCGGTCACCAGCCCGCTCTCGGACGACGTCTCGATGCACGAGACGAAGAACGGGGCGATGCGCATGGTGAAGTCCTTCGAGGTGCCCGCGGGCGGCCGACTGGACCTGGAACGCGGCGGAAACCACCTCATGTTCATGAAGCTCAAGGAACAGCCCAAGCAGGGCGACAAGGTTTCCGTCGAGCTGCACTTCGAGAAGGCCGACACGATCAAGGTCGACCTTCCCGTGAAGGAGACCACCTACAACCCGAAGAAGCAGTGAGGGACTGACACGTCATGACAGCCACCGCCCCGCACTTCGGACCATCCCCGGCCACCTCCGCGTCACGCCGCCTCCTGGCCGCGGCCGCGCTCCTCACCGCCCTTGTCAGCATGGTGTTCAGCCTGCTGCTGGGCGGCGCGGGCACCGCGTCCGCGCACGCCGCGCTCACCGGGAGCGATCCGCAGGACGGGGCGGTGGTCGACACCGCTCCCCAGGACATCAAGCTCAGCTTCTCCGAGTCCGTCGCACTCGGCGAGGACTCCATCAGGGTCCTGGACCCCAGCGGCAAACGCGCCGACACCGGCACCGCCCCACGTGATCTGATGTGCGGCTCCACCATGGAGTACAGCGTCCCGCTGCGCTCCGGACTGCCCGACGGTACGTACACCGTCGCCTGGCAGGCCGTGTCGGCGGACAGTCACCCCATCTCGGGCGCCTTCACGTTCTCCGTCGGAGCCCCCTCGAAGACCGCCGTCGCCCTCCCCTCGAAGGAGGCCGGCGGCGGCCTCGTCGGTGCCCTCTACGACATCGCGCGCTACGTCGCGTACGCCGGTTTCATCCTGCTGGTCGGCGGCTCCGCCTTCGTGCTGGCCTGCTGGCCGCGCGGTGCGGGCGCGCGGCCCCTGCAGCGCCTGGTCGTACGGGGCTGGATGACGCTCACCGTCGCCACCCTGGTCATGCTGATGCTGCGTAGCCCCTACACCGGCTCGGGGAAGCTCGCGGACGTCTTCGACCTCGACGGACTGAAGGCCGTGCTCGACACGAAGCCCGGGGCGGCGCTCGTCTCCCGGCTGCTGCTGCTCGGAGCGTCCGCCCTCTTCATCGCCGTACTGTTCGGGGCGTACGCACGGACACAGGCGGGGCGCGCGGGCGAGCACGAGCGGAAGGGCCTCACGTTCGGACTGGCCGCGGGCGGGGCGGTGATCGCCGCGGGGATCGCCGCTACCTGGTCGCTCGCCGAGCACGCCTCGGCGGGCCCGCAGCCCGGCATCGCCATGCCGGTCGACCTGCTCCATCTGCTGGCCGTCGCCGTCTGGCTGGGCGGACTGACGGCACTGCTCGTCGCGCTCTACCGGACTCCGGACATCGATGCGGCGGCAGTACGGCACTTCTCCCGTATCGCGTTCGGCAGCGTGCTGGTGCTCACCGCCACCGGGATCTACCAGTCCTGGCGCCAGGTCGGCAGCTGGTCCGCGCTCACCGGCACGGACTACGGACAGCTACTGCTCGTGAAGGTGGGGCTCGTCGCCGTCATGGTCGCGATCGCCTGGAGGTCGCGCCGCTGGACCGCGCGGCTGGTCCTGGGCGGTGCCGGTGCTCACGCCGGTACGGAGCGACGCGACGGCGAGGACGCCGAGGCCGGTACGGAGGAGCAGCGGGACGACGACGGCGCCGGAGCCACCGTCACGGACACCGAGGCCGCCATGACGGACAGCGGTGCGGGAACCGATACCGGTGCCAGCACCGGCACCGGCACCATCGACGCTGACTCCTCGGCGTCCACATCGACGTCGGCATCGGCGTCCACATTGGCGGCCGAGGACCCTGCGCGGACCGCACAGCTCGCCCGGCAGAGGGCCGCCGTGGCCACCGCCGCGAAGAAACGGCTCCGCGACGCCGACCCCGACCGTTCGGGGCTGCGCCGTTCGGTCCTGACCGAGGTCGGCGTCGCCGTCGCGCTCCTGGCCGTGACGACCGTGCTGACCTCGACCGAGCCGGCGCGCACCGAGGAGGAGGCCCGCGGCTCCACGACGGCGGCCGTCTCGGCGACCGAGGGCCCGGTCACCGTGAAGCTGCCGTTCGACACGGGCGGCGAGAACGGCAAGGGGACGGTGCGCATGGACATCGCCCCCGGTCGTACCGGCACCGACGCACTCCACATCTGGGTCGAGGACCCTGGCGGCAAGGCCATGGACGTCCCCGAGTTGAAGGTCGCCTTCACCTTGGAGTCCAAGGGCATCGGCCCGCTTCCCGCCGTCCCCACCCGGTTCGCCGAGGGCCACTGGACCGCGAGCGGCGTCCAGATCCCGATTGCGGGCAACTGGAAGGTTGCCGTGACCGTGCGTACCTCGGACATCGACCAGACGACCGTCGACAAGAACGTGAAGATCGGCTGAGCGGAATCATGAGCGTGAACAACAAGAGCGACAACGGCAGTACAACCGGCAAGAACGACAGGAACAACGGCGGAATCAACGGCAAGAGCGAGAGCAACAGCAACGTCGGGAGCATCGCCACCGGTGGGAACGGCGAGAGCAGTGGCCACGGCGGCCTCTCCCGGCGGCGACTGCTGGGCGGCGTGGGCGCGACCGGCGCCGCCGGCCTGGTGCTGGGGGCGGCCGGCGGCGCGACCGGCTATGCCGCCACCCGGCCCGACGCGCCGACCGCCCTGACCGCGGTCGGGTCCACACAGGTGATGTTTCACGGGAAACACCAACCGGGGATCACCACTCCGCTTCAGGCATGCGGCCATCTCGTCGCCTTCGACCTGGCGCCCGGTACAGGCCGCAAGGAAGCCGCCGCCCTGATGCGCCGCTGGTCGGAGGTGGCTCGACGCCTCATGGCCGGTGAACCCGCGGACGGCGGTGCGGCGGATGGCACGGCCCACGACACCGGAATCTCCCTGGACGCCGGACCGTCGTCGCTGACCATCACCTTCGGCTTCGGACGCACCTTCTTCGACCGCACCGGCCTGGTCGACCACCGCCCGCAGGGGCTCGACCCGCTGCCGCCGTTCTCCAACGACCGCATCGACCCCAAGCAGTCCGACGGCGACCTCTGGGTGCAGATCGGGGCCGACGACGCGCTCGTCGCCTTCCACGCACTGCGCGCCGTGCAGAAGGAGGCCGCCGGATCCACCCGGCTCCGCTGGCAGATGAACGGCTTCAACCGCGCTCCGGGTGCCACCGCACGGCCGATGACCGTCCGCAACCTGATGGGTCAGATCGACGGCACCGGCAATCCCAAGCCCGCCGACGACGACTTCGACCAGCGCGTCTTCGTCCCGGCGACGGGGACGGACGCCCGGTACGACTGGCTGGCAGGCGGTTCGTACGCGGTCGTGCGCCGGATCAGGATGCTGCTCGACGACTGGGAGAAACTCTCGGTGGAACGGCAGGAACGCGTCATAGGGCGGCGCAAGACGGACGGCTCCCCGCTCAGCGGCGGCTCCGAGACCACGCCCATGGACCTCGACAAGGCCGGTCCGGACGGCAGACTCCTGATTCCGGACAACGCGCACTCCCGGATCTCCTCCCCGCAGAAGAACAGTGGCGCGGCCATGCTGAGGCGCCCGTTCTCCTACCACGACGGCATCGCGGCGGACGGGACTCCGGACACCGGAATGCTGTTCATCTGCTGGCAGGCGGATCCGCTTCGCGGGTTCGTGCCGGTGCAGCGCAAGCTGGACCGGGGAGACGCCCTGTCGCCCTTCATCCGGCACGAGTCCAGCGGCCTGTTCGCGGTACCGGGCGGGGCCGCGGACGGCGAGTACGTGGGGCAGCGGCTTCTGGATTCCTGAAACCCCGGCTGGATTCCCGAAACCTCGGCGCGAGGCCGCCGGAAGCCCTCGGACCGACTCCACGAGGGCTTGTGGCCGCCCCCGCGGGAACTCGTGGCCGACGCCGTCGAGCGTGCGGGTCCGGGCGGTCCGACGGGGGCGGACGTCGCCGGGAGGGGCACTAGGGTGACGGTATGTCCGCCACGCGCTACGCCTATCTCGGCCCCGAAGGCACCTTCACCGAGGTCGCCCTCCGTACGCTTCCGGAAGCCGCCACCCGCGAACTCGTGCCGATGGTCTCCGTCCCGGCGGCCCTGGACGCGGTGCGCAGCGGATCTGCCGCTGCGGCGCTCGTGCCGATCGAGAACTCGGTCGAGGGCGGCATCACCACGACACTCGACGAGCTGGCCACCGGCGAGCCACTGATGATCTATCGCGAGGTGCTGCTCTCCATCAGCTTCGCGCTGCTGGTGCGGCCCGGGACCGAGCTGTCCGACGTCAAGTCGGTCACCGCGCATCCGGCCGCGCAGCCGCAGGTGCGCAACTGGATGGCCGCCCATCTCCCGGACGCCGTGTGGGAATCCGCGGCGTCCAACGCGGACGGCGCCCGGCTGGTGCAGGAGGGGCGGTACGACGCCGCCTTCGCCGGTGAGTTCGCGGCGGCGACGTACGGCCTGGAGCCGCTGGTCACCGAGATCCACGACGCGGAGAACGCGCAGACCCGCTTCGTCCTGGTGGGCCGCCCGGCCCGGCCCGCCGCGCCGACGGGTGCGGACAAGACGTCGGTGGTCATCTGGCTGGGCGAGGACCAGCCCGGTGCGTTGCTCGAACTGCTCCAGGAGTTCGCGGTACGCGGAGTGAACCTGATGCTGATCCAGTCGCGGCCGACGGGCGCGGGCATCGGCAACTACTGCTTCGCTGTGGACGCCGAGGGCCACATCGCGGACCGGCGGGTCGGCGAGGCGTTGATGGGCCTGAAGCGGATCTGCCCGAACGTACGGTTCCTCGGGTCGTATCCGCGGGCCGGGGTGGAGCCGAAGGACGTACGGCTGCTGCGGCCCGGAACGTCGGACGCGGAGTTCACCGAGGCAGCCGACTGGCTGGCCCGGAACCTGGACGGCCGGGTCTGACACCACTCCACGGCAGCACCGGAACGGGGCGGGACCCGGACCGCAGGAGTGGGGCCGGGGCCGAGAGCGGAGCCGGGAGCAGGGCCGGGGCGAGGCCGATATCACCAGCCGATTTTCGGTACCCCCACACCACCCAGGAGTTATCCACAGGGACGGTTCTCGACCTGGGGACAAGTCGACATCGGAATGCGACATGATCGACACATCACCCCGATCGACCCGGATGCATCCACAGTCACCCGGCCCGGCCGGGTGACTCACCACCGCCCCGATTCCGGTGATCAGCCCCGCAAAACAAGCAATCCCCACCCGAACGGGCACCCTCGGCAGGTTTGAGCGAAGATTCTGTGCGCCACGGCGTCACTTCCGGAGCGCGCTCCTCCGTCATCCACAGACTTTCCTCACAGCCTGTGGATAACTCGCACAGGGGTCGACACCTGTGGACAAGGAGACCTCAACTCCCGCCCTTCGCGGGGCAGATGCGTCAAGGAAGCAAGCGTCCTTAGCCCTTTTGGGGGAGTAAACTCATTTCGTTGACCGGCCGGATCCGATACCGAACACAATCGGACCGACGCCGAATGCACAATACCCCCGCCATTTATCAATTCTCTCAATTCGGGCAAAATGACACGCTCGGCCATATCGGTTCGAGCTGCGGAAGCGCGCACCGGTAGCCTGGAGAGGTGATTGACCTTCGCCTGCTCCGTGAGGACCCCGACCGTGTTCGCGCCTCCCAGCGCGCCCGTGGAGAGGACGTCGACCTCGTCGACGCCCTTCTCTCCGCCGACGAGCGGCGCAGGTCGTCCGGCGTCCGCTTCGACGAACTCCGTTCCGAGCAGAAATCGCTCGGCAAGCTCATCCCCAAGGCGAAGCCCGAGGAGCGCGCCGAGCTGCTCAAGCGCGCCGAGCAGCTGAAGGCCGACGTCAAGGCGGCCGACGCGGCACAGGACGAGGCGGACGCCGAGGCCAGGAGCCTGATGCTCAAGCTCGGCAACATCGTTCACGAGGACGTGCCGGTCGGCGGCGAGGAGGACTTCGTCGTCCTGGAGACGCACGGCACGATCCGTGACTTCGGGGCCGAGGGCTTCGAGCCCAGGGACCACCTGGAGCTCGGCGAGATGCTGGGCGCCATCGACATGGAGCGCGGCGCCAAGGTCTCGGGATCGCGCTTCTACTACCTGACGGGCATCGGCGCGCTGCTGGAGCTCGCCCTCGTCAACGCGGCGATCGCGCAGGCCACCGAGGCCGGCTTCGTCCCGATGCTGACGCCCGCGCTGGTCCGCCCGCGCGCCATGGAGGGCACCGGCTTCCTCGGCCAGGCCGCGGAGAACGTGTACCACCTGGAGAAGGACGACTTCTACCTGGTCGGCACCTCCGAGGTCCCGCTCGCCGCGTACCACATGGACGAGATCATCGAGGCCGACAAGCTGCCGCTGCGGTACGCGGGCTTCTCGCCGTGCTACCGCCGCGAGGCCGGCACGTACGGCAAGGACACCCGCGGCATCTTCCGCGTCCACCAGTTCGACAAGGTGGAGATGTTCTCGTACGTCGACCCCGCGGACGCCGAGGCCGAGCACCACAGGCTCCTCGACTGGGAGAAGCAGTGGCTCACCGCCCTTGAGCTGCCCTTCCAGGTGATCGACGTCGCCACCGGCGATCTGGGCGCCTCGGCCGCCCGCAAGTTCGACTGCGAGGCGTGGATCCCGACCCAGGGCAAGTACCGCGAGCTGACCTCCGCGTCGAACTGCGACAGCTTCCAGGCGCGCCGTCTGTCCGTCCGGATGCGCGAAACCCGCGACGGCAAGAAGGTCCTCCAGCCGCTGGCCACGCTGAACGGCACGCTCTGCGCCGTGCCACGCACGATCGTGGCGCTCCTGGAGAACCATCAGCTGGCCGACGGTTCGGTACGGGTCCCCGAGGTCCTCCGGCCGTACCTGGGCGGGCGCGAGGTGCTGGAACCGGTCGCCAAGTGACCTTTCCGTACAAACTCGTCGCGACCGACCTCGACGGCACGCTGCTGCGCAACGACGAGACGGTCTCCGAACGCACCCGTGCGGCACTGACCGCGGCCGCCGCGGCCGGTGCCGCACACATCATCGTCACCGGCCGCGGTGTGCCGTGGACCCGGCACATCCTGGACGACCTCGGCTACGAGGGCCTCGCGGTCTGCGGGCAGGGAGCGCAGGTCTACCACGCGGGCGAGCACAGGCTGCTGACCTCGCTGACACTGGACCGCCAGCTCGCCGGGCTCGCGCTGGCCAAGGTCGAGGCCGAGGTCGGCCCGCTGGCGCTGGCGGCGAGCCGCGACGGACTCGACGGCGAAGTGGTGATCGGCCCCGGCTACCGCATCCAGGACGGGCCGCTGCCGTCCGTCGTGACTCAGGACCCGGCCGAGCTGTGGGCCGCCCCGCTGAACAAGGTCTACATCCAGCACCCGCAGCTGGACGACGACACGCTGACGAGGGCCGCGCGAGCGGCCGTCGGCAGTCTGGTGGACGTGGTCATGGCCGGTCCGGGCACGGTGGAGATCCTCCCGCTGGGGCTGAGCAAGGCGACCGGGCTCTCGCTCGCCGCACGCCGCCTGGGCGTGAAGGCCGCGGACACGCTGGCCTTCGGCGACATGCCGAACGACATTCCGATGTTCGCCTGGGCACGGCACGGTGTGGCCATGGCCAACGCGCACGAGGACCTGAAGGCCGTGGCCCAGGAGATGACGGCGTCCAACGAGGACGACGGCATCGCCGTGGTCCTGGAGCGCCTGCTCTAGGGCGTGTTGCGAAAGTCCCGTCCGGCCCGCGACGCCTGGCACGGCGCCTCGCCACGCTGTCGGGATCGTCCACGTACGCCCCGTACGAGAACGACCCTCCGCCTTGCGACGCACCACATCCGACGCCGCACGCTGATCCACCCACGCTGATCCACCAAGGATTACGGGACAGCCCTTGGCAAGCTGCTGCCTTACCACTCGGCCAATCCTCCGGGAGGGCGGCCGCGCGCGAAGGCGCGAAGAAGCCGCCCCGGGCATTCTGCCCCGATCGGCACGGCGGAGTCGTCGGTGACTACTCCGGCGCCGTCTCGGGACCGCCCTGATGGGAACTCGACGGACTCGGACTGTCGGTCATCGTCGCGCTCCTCTCCCGGTCTGTGGCGTACACGCGGGCGTACGGCTTCCGTTGGGCACGTGCACCGTGCCGGGGCTCGGGCCCGCAGGGCCCGGTCCGACATCGCCGCGCCAAACCACTGTGCCGGGGACGGCCCTTGGACGCCACTCGATTTCGGGCAACGCCCAAGGGCCGTGAACGGCCTGCGGATCAGCGCTGCCTGCCCCTGCGGTTCAGCTCCTTCAGCCGGCGGGCGAGACGTCCATCCTGCCGTCGATCCGGACGACGTCCTCGGACAGGTGCCCCAGCCGCACGCTCATGGCACCGACGACCCGATGGGTGAGGTCCAGTCTCCGGTCGAGGCTGTCGAGCCCGTGCGACATCCGGTCGAGGACGGGTCCGAGTTCCTGGAGCGCGCCGCCCGCTCCGGCGACGCAGCTCTCGACCCGGGTGACACGGCGTTCGAGCGAGGCGTAGCCCGCCCGCGGGTCCTGCTCGGCGTCGAGCAGATACATACGTACGGGGCGACTTCTGTGGGCACGGGCATGCCTTCCGATCGTGGAACGGGTGATGGACAGCCCTGTCCCGGGCCTGAGGGCGGAGGACGCCACGGTTGCCACTCACTCGATGACCGACCCGGCGGGTTCTCCCCCACCGGCACCGGCAATCCCCGGTTCACGAACGCTACGACGCCACGGATCCCAGTTGCCTCCACGCATCCCGCATGGCGAAGCGATAACCGTACAGTTACGCGCACGTGTGGCCGAAACACGTCAACCCCCGCCCGCAGGACGAGGGTTGACAAGCGCAGCCGAGGCTCCGCTTCGGGTGCTCGAAGCGTTCGAGCACCCGAAGAAGGAACATGGAACGGGAACGCAGAGGGGGAACGCGCGGAGGCGCCCGGCTCAGGCCGCCCTCACGGGCCCCCGACCGGGCTCACTCCTCCCCGGCCAGTTTCAGCGTGCGCAGCTTCTGACCGGCGTACCAGGTCGCCGCCACCGTGACCGCGACCAGCAGCACGGTCGCGACCGGCAGCCCGACGTCGGAAGTGATCGCACCGTCGCCGCCGACCTTCTCGGCCACCGCGAGGGACCACTGCTGCACGCTGAGCGTGCGCGCCCCCGGCACCAGCGAGCCGAACAGGGCCTCCCACACCAGCGCGTAGACGAGGCCGAAGACCACCGCGTGCCGGCTGACCGTGCCCAGCAGCAGGAACAGCGAGCTGTACGCGATCGAGGCGACCAGTGCCGCGATGGTGTACGCCACCGCGATCTGCTGGCCGTTGCCATTGAGGATCAGGCCGGCGATCAGTGTGGGCAGCGCGGAGAAGACCATGGTGACGGCGATGGAAACGATCAGCTTGGTGCAGATGATCGTCGACCGCTTCACCGGCTTGGCCAGCAGGTAGACGATCGATCCGTCGTCGATCTCGGGGCCGATGGCCCCGGTTCCGGCGATCACACCGATCAGCGGCACCATCGTGGCGATGGCGAAGCCTCCCAGCACGTCCGACGCGACCTGGTCGTCGGCTCCGGCGAACATCCGTACCGCCACGGCGATGGCCACCAGCAGCACCGGCAGGACGAAGAGGATGGCGGCCCGGCGTCGGCCGAGCAGGGCCCGGTAGGTGAGCCGGGCGACTGTGGGGTCGTACATGACGATGCACAGCTCCTTTCAGGCCACTACTCAGGCCGCTACGAGATAGGAGAAGACCGATTCGAGGGACTCGTCGGACGGCGAGACGGTCAGCAGGCGGATTCCGTGCTCGCGTGCCACCTTCGGCAGCAGTTCGGTGAAGCGCCCGAAGTCGACCGCTTGGATGCGCAGGGCCCGCTCGCTCAGGTCCACCTCGATACCGGCCGTCGACGGGTCGGCGATGAGCGCGGCGGCGAGGGCGCGGTCGTCGGTGGAGCGGACGAAATAGCGGTGGGGGCGGTCCGTCATCAGCCGACGGATCTTCCGGAAATCGCCGGATGCCGCGTGCCGTCCCGCCACGATCACCTCGATGTGCGAGGCGAGTTGCTCGACCTCTTCGAGGATGTGGGAGGAGAAGAGCACGGTACGTCCATCGGTCCCCATCCGCCGCAGCAGCTCCATCAGCTGCATCCGCTGACGCGGGTCCATCCCGTTGAACGGTTCGTCCAGGAGCAGCACCGACGGCTCGTGGACCAGGGCGGACGCCATCTTCACGCGCTGGCGCATGCCCTTGCTGTACGTGGAGATCTTCCGGTCCTGCGCGTACTCCATCTCGACCGTGGCCAGCGCCCGACGGGCCTCCGCGTCGCCGAGGCCCTGGAGTTCCGCGTTGGCGACGACGAACTCGCGGCCGGTCAGGAAGTCGTACATCGCCTCCCGCTCCGGGACTATGCCGATCTCCTTGTACACCGCCTCGTTCCGCCAGATCGCCCGTCCGTCGAGCGTGACGGCGCCCGTGGACGGGGCGAGGAAGCCGGCCATCATGTTGATCAGTGTGGACTTGCCCGCGCCATTGGGCCCGAGCAGCCCGGTGACACCCGGCCCCACCGTCATGCTCACGTCGTTGACGGCGACCACGTTGCCGAACCAGCGCGAGGTGTGGTCGATCTCGATGGTGGTCACAGCCCGACCCTCCGGTAGCGGCGCATCAGTACGGCGTACGAGCCGGCGACGAGCGCGAGAACAGCGAACAGATAGACCGCGCCGACCCCGGCCCTGGGGACCGCCCCGCCGGGGAAGGGCGAACCGGCGCCGAGGAACGCGGCCTGCACGCCCCCGATCAGCGTGATCGGGGAGAACAGCCCCAGCCACTCGACGGCGCCCTCGGAACCCGTCTGCCAGGCGATGGCCTGCACCGTGGAGACAGCGCCGTAGGAAATGGTCAGCACGGCGATCACCGCGGCGACGCCGAAGCCGCGGCGCGGTGTGAGTGCCGCCATCACCAGTCCCAGTCCGGCGAAGAGCACGGAGAGCAGCGTCACCGACAGCATCCCTTGTCCGAATCCCTTGGTCTGCTCGACGAAGTCGAACTTCCCCAGCAGCGCGCCCGCGTAGAGGATCACGAGTGGCGCCCCGGTGAGGATGAGCAGCGCGGACGCCATGGCAGCCAGTTTGGCGACGACGTAGTCGACGCGCTCGATCGGTCGGGAGAAGTACAGCGGAACACTTCTGAAACGCAGATCTCTGGAAACCGACTGCGGCGCCTGGGCGGCGACGAACAGGCCGATGACGGCCTGCATGTAGATCGCGAAGGACGTGTACTTCATCTGCAGGGCCGTGCTGCCCGGAATGGAGATGGAGACGGCGACGATGATCGCCGCGACCACGCACATCACGCCGAGGAGAAGCATCGGCAGCACCTTGGACTTGGCGGAACGTCCCAGTCCGAAGGCGCCCCGCAGGGACTGCGAGTACAGCGAGCGGCGCGCGTAGCCGCGGCCGAGCCGGCGGCCGTCGTAGGAGCGGTACCCGATGTTGTGGATACGGGAGGTGTCGCTCCCGCTCACGGCTCCGGTCTGTGTGCTCGTCACGGCCGATCCCCCTCTGCTGCAAGGCCCTTCCGGTCCGCGGCCGCGGCGGGCCCGGACGCGGGCTCGGCCGGCGCCGGCACGGCCGCGGTACCACCCGCGGCCCCTGCGGCGGCGCCGGTCCTGGGCTCCTCCTCGGTGCGGAAGACCTCGGCGATGTGGTGGCGTCGCTGTTCCATCCGTACGAGGCCGAGCCCGAGCGCGGCGACGCTGTCGCGCACGATGTCGTACGTCTCCTCGCTGGTGGCCTCGACCAGCAGGATGTGGCCCGCGCCGGGCAGCCCCTGTCCGTCCAGACCGTCCTGACCCACGAGACCGACGCCGGCCCGGACGAGGGCCCGGCGCAGCGCGGCCGTGCCGTCCGGATGGGTGTCGGTGTCGGTGACCTCGACCGCGAGGGTCGTGGTGGTCTGGGTGAAGTCGCTGGTGGAGCTGGAGCGCAACAGAGAGCCGCCGTCGATGACGACGACGTGGTCACAGGTGCGTTCCAGCTCGCCCAGGAGGTGCGAGGTGACCAGGACCGAGATGCCGAAGTCGGTGTGGACGCGGCGGATCAGCCCGAGCATCTCGTCGCGGCCGACCGGGTCCAGACCGTTGGTGGGCTCGTCGAGCAGAACCAGCCGCGGGTCGTGCACGAGTGCCTGGGCCAGCTTCACTCGCTGCTTCATGCCCGTCGAGTAGCCGCCGATGGGGCGGTAGCGCTCCTCGTACAGGCCGACGTGGCGCAGGGTGTCCGCCGTGCGCTCACGCGCGGCGGTGGGCGGCAGACCGGACATCCGCGCCATGTGGACGACGAACTCGGTGGCCGAGACGTCCGGCGGCAGGCAGTCGTGCTCGGGCATGTATCCGACCCGCTCCCGGATGGCGGCGCCGTCGGTGGCGACATCGAGACCGAGCACCGTGGCCCGGCCCTCGGTGGCGGGGGACAGACCCAGCAGGATCTTGATCAATGTGGATTTGCCGGCTCCGTTGGAACCCACCAGGCCGGTCACGCCGGGTCCGATGTCCAGGGAGAGCCGGTCGAGCGCGGTCACCCGTGGGAACCGCTTGCTCAGGCTTTCGGTCGCGATGACAGTCACGGCTCCGACGGTAGTGGCGCGGGCCACACCGCACATCAGCCCTGGGGTTGGACAACGCCTCAGACTCCAGGTGTACGGGCCCGTAGGGGGACCACCGCCCGGAGGGGGATCCGGGGCCGCGACGGGCGCCCGTGGTTTTCCACAGGTCTCCGCAGACCTCTTGACGTAGCCGCGGGGCATTGTCACATTCATCAGTGTCACGTTACGGACACGTACCGCACACAGCGGGGAACGGACGGTGGCATGACTTCGGCGGTGAAGGACGAACGAGCCCCGGAACTACGGGGTTTCGCGGAGGTGCAGCGTCTCGCGTACGCCTGCGCCGAGGCGGTCGCCGGACGGCTCGTGCCGGGGGTGACCGAGCGCGAGGCGGCCAGGATGCAGCGCGACTGGCTGCGCGAGCGCGGGGTCCGGGACTGGTTCCACCTCCCGTTCGCCTGGTTCGGGGACCGGACGGCGTTCGTCGGTTTCAAGGTGCCCCTGCAGTTCTTCCCGACCGACCGGCGGCTGGAGCCGGGGATACCGTTCATCCTCGGCACGGCACCGGTGTACAAGGGGTTCACGGCGGACATCGGGTATTCCGGCTGCCTCGGGCCCAATTCCCTGCACGACAAGCTCCTCGCCGATCTGGAGACGCACCGCGAGCTGATCCTGCGCGAGGTGCGGGAGCGGCGTCCGCTGCGCGAGATCCACGAGGACGTCGACCGGCTGATGGTCAAGCAGGGGTACGCAAACCGGCATCGCGCGTATCTCCTCGGCGTCATCGCCCACAAGATCGACCGTGTTCCCGAACGCCGTTGGTCCCCGCGTGTGTTCGGCTTCGGCGCCCAGTCCCTCAAGGGGTGGCTGAGCGACGCGCTGCACGGCCACCGGGAGGGCTGGTCACCGCTGTGGAGCCCGTACCGCTTCTCCGGCCACCCGCCGCGGCCGGGGCTGCGGACGGTCGAACCCCGCCTCGCATTCCGGGGTACGGGCGCCAAGTTCGAGGAGATCCTGGTGGTCACCGACTCCAAGGATCCCGAACAGAGCGCTTCTGGCTGGACGACGATCTGCCGCATGTGCGGCGCTGGGCCGAGGAGAGGGTGGCGGCATGAGTCCGCAGGGTCTGACGGGGGCGCGGGAGCGCCGGGTCCGCACGGGCGGAATCGAGCTGTGCGTGGCCGAGTTGGGCGACGACAAGCGGCCGACGATCGTCCTCGTCCACGGCTATCCGGACAGCAAGGAGGTCTGGGCGGATGTGGCGCGACAGCTGGCCGGACAGTGGCACGTGGTGCTGTACGACGTGCGCGGTCACGGCCGGTCCACCGCGCCCAGGCCGCTGCGCGGCGGCTTCACCCTGGAGAAGCTGACCGACGACTTCCTGGCCGTCGCCGACGCGGTGAGCCCGGACCGGCCGGTCCATCTGGTCGGGCACGACTGGGGTTCGGTCCAGTCCTGGGAGTTCGTCACGGTCAAGCGCACCGAGGGCCGGATCGCCTCGTTCACCTCGATGTCCGGGCCCTCGCTGGACCACTTCGGGCACTGGATCAAGCAGCGGATGACGCGGCCCACCCCGCGCCGGGTGGGACAGCTGCTCGGCCAGGGGGCCAAGTCCTGGTACGTCTACATGCTGCACACCCCGGTCCTGCCCGAGCTCGCCTGGCGCGGTCCGCTCGGCAAACGGTGGCCGGAACTCCTGCGACGTCTGGAGAAGGTGCCCACGGACGGCTACCCGACGTCCTCCCTGCCCGACGTCGCGGCGCACGGCGCCTGGCCCGCTTCAGTCCCGGCGCGCTGCGCGGGATCGCCCGTCTGACGCCGCCGCTGTGACCGGCGCCGGGCAGTCGCCGTCCGCGGCGGCGGAGCGGTCCGCCGCCGAGTACCGGATCGAGGACCTGGCCCATGCCAGCGGAACCACGGTCCGCACGATCCGCGCCTACCAGGACCGCGGACTGCTGCCGACGCCGGAGCGACGCGGCCGGGCCAATGTGTACCGGGACAGCCACCTGGCCCGGCTCCAGCAGATCGCGGACCTGCTGGACCGCGGTTACACCCTGGCGAGCATCAAGGAGCTGCTGGACGCCTGGGAAGCCGGCCGCGGTCTGGGCGGTGTGCTCGGTCTCGTCGCCGAGGTGCACGGCCCCTGGACGGACGAGCGGGCCGGCCGGATCACGCGGGCCGAGCTGGACGCCCGGTTCGGCGGCAGCCCGGACGACGAGGCGGTCGCCGCGGCGGTGGACCTAGGCGTGCTGGAACGCGTCCCGGGGCGCGACGACGAATTCCTGGTCCCCAGTCCGCAGGAGCTCGCCGTGGCGGTGGAGTTGCACGTGGCCGGTGTTCCGCTGCGCGCTATCTCCGCGCACCTGCGGGAGCTTCGAGGACAGGTGGAGGAAATAGCGGAGCGTTTCCTGGAGTTCACCGACGAATACGCCTTCGCGCGCTACGTGGGCCATCATCTGCCCACCGAGGCGGACGCGACGGACGCCGCCCCCGTGGTGCGCCGACTGCGCCCACTCGCCCAGCAGACGGTGGAAGCGGAACTCGCCCGTGCCATGCGGACGTTCGCCACGCTTCACCTACGTCATCACCTGAGCACGCACACGGCTCCAGCCCCCGGCTCCTCGGCACCCGAAACGACGCCGGTACCCGTTCCCAGGGAGACAATCCGCCGTGTTCGGAGGCTTGTTGGGACCGACAACGTCTCCGCATTCGTCACGGCAGCCACCGAACGAGAGGTGCAGGCACGGACATTGGACGCACTAATCTCACCCGATGACACAACAGGGCAGGTTGATCAAATCACCTGATTCTACAGCTGACTTGTCCACAGAATGCTCAATACCCCTGTGCGTAAACCGAGTTGGCTGTGGATCAAACCTGAGAGGGAAAAATTACCGAAGCAAACAAAATTGCTTCAGTGAATCACTATGAAATGCGGATGCGCACCGGAAACAGCCCGGGCAGGCTGAGGACATGGAAGAAAAACGCACCGTGAAGGTGTCCAAATATCTCTCGAAACACCTGCGACATCGACCGGAACGAATCGGAATCACGCTCGACGCCCACGGATGGGTGCCGATCGACGAGCTGCTGCGCGCCACGGCCCGCCACGGCTTCTCCCTCACCCGTGCCGAGCTCGACCATGTCGTGGCCGTCAACGACAAGCAGCGCTTCGTCGTCGAGAACGGTCGCATCCGCGCCAGCCAGGGCCACACCGTCCCCGTGGACCTCGGCCTGCCGCCGTCCGAGCCGCCCGCGTACCTCTACCACGGCACCGTGGGCCGTGCGCTGGACGCGATCCGCGGCGAGGGCCTGCGCCCCATGGACCGCACCCACGTCCATCTCTCGCCCGACCGCGAGACGGCGACCAGGGTCGGAGCACGCCGCGGTCGTCCGGTCGTCCTGTCCGTGGACGCCGGCGCGATGCACCGCGCGGGCCACACCTTCTACGTCAGCGCCAACGGCGTCTGGCTCACCGCCGCCGTGCCGCCCTCGTTCCTGCGCCTGCGCGGCTGAACCCGGGGGGCGTCGCCCGGGTCGTGCGGGGCGGGCGACGGGGAACGCGAGACCCCAAGGACGTAGGGAGCCGTCCCCGGGGCGGGGCGGACGAGTGCGGGCACTGCCGTTCGTCCCCGCCGTTCGGTGACGTAAGGGCCGGCGAGGACGCGCAGATCAGCCGAGCTGCACCAGGCCCTCGGTGGCGATGCGCTCGAAGACCTTCTCGTCCGCGGCGAAGTCGGAGTCGGGAATCGGCCAGTGGATCACGATCTCGGTGAAGCCGAGGTCGCGGTGGCGTCCCGCGAAGTCCACGAAGGCGTCCACGGACTCCAGCGGGCGGCCCCGGTCCGGGGTGAAGCCGGCCAGCAGGACCTTGTCGAGCTCGGCCGCGTCCCGGCCGGCCTCCGCGCACGCCTTGCCCAGCTTCTCGGCCTGCACGCGCAGGGCCTCCACCGACTGCTCCGGGGTCCCCTCCTCGTACAGCTTCGGGTCGCCGGTCGTCACCCACGCCTGCCCGTACCGCGCCGCGAGCCTCAGCCCGCGCGGCCCGGTCGCGGCGACCGCGAACGGGAGCCGGGGGCGCTGGACGCAGCCGGGGATGGTGCGGGCCTCGTTCGCGGAGTAGTGCGTGCCCTGGTGGGTGACCGCGTCCTCGGTGAGCAGCCGGTCGAGCAGAGGGAGGAACTCGCCGAACCGGTCCGCGCGCTCCTTCGGCGTCCACGCCTCCTGTCCGAGTGCGGTGGCGTCGAAGCCACTGCCGCCCGCCCCGATGCCGAGCGTGATCCGGCCGCCGGAGATGTCGTCGAGCGAGATCAGCTCCTTGGCCAGGGTCACCGGATGCCTGAAGTTGGGCGAGCCCAACCCGTGTTCATACCATCGGTGCCATGCCCCGCCCCAAGCACCGAGAGCCGACCATCACCCCAGGTGAACCGGCCGCCCTTTACTGCCGAATATCCCAGGCCGACGATGACGATCAGACCGGCGTCGACCGGCAGGAGCGCATCTGCCGGGAGATCGCCGAGCGGCGAGGCCTGGTCATCGACCCCGCCCACGTCTTCGTCGACAACAGCCGCTCCGCCTGGCGCCGCAACCGCAAGCGCCCCGGCTGGGACGAACTCCTCGAACGTGCCCGGCGCCGAGAGTTCCGGCACGTCATCGCGTACCACCCCGACCGACTCATGCGACAGCCGCGCGACCTGGAGGAGCTGCTCCAGGTCTCCGACGAGCACGCGATCGTGCTGCATGGGGAGGCGAACCGCCGGAACCTCTCCGACCCCGACGACCGCTTCATCCTCCGCATCGAGGTCGCCCATGCCTGCCGCTCATCCGACGACACCTCCCGGCGGCTGAAGTCTGCGCTGGCGGAGCGGGCCGAGACCGGCATGCCGCACTCGGGCAAGCGGCGGTACGGGTACGAGCCCGACGGCATGACCGTCAGGGAGGACGAGGCCGAGATCGTCCGCGAGGTCTTCGACCGCTACCTCAAGGGCCAGAGCCCAGTCGCCATCGCTCTCGTCCTCCACAAGCGTGGCATCAAGACCGTGTACGGCAAGGAGTGGACCCAGGGCACCGTCCGAGCCCTGCTCGACTCCCGCCACGTGGCCGGTATCCGCATGCACCGAGGCGAGGAGGTCGGCGCCGGGAAGTGGCCCGCCATCATCGACGCCGGCACCTGGGCCGAGGTCCGCGCCCGCCGCGAGTACCGCTCCGCGATCCACCAGACCAACCTGGAGCTGCGCCGCTTCTACCTGCTGCGCGGCCTGGTCATGTGCAAGCGCTGCGGCACCCTGATGTCCGGTACCAAGGTCGGGGCCGTGCCCTCGTACCTGTGCACACGCAAGAGCCGCAATGACGAGAAGAAGTGCGTCCGCCGCATCGCCGCCGTGAAGCTGGAGGAGTTCGTCACCGAGGCCGCGATCGACCTGCTCGGCCGCCTCACTGTCTCCGGCCAACTCGCCTCCGCCACACCGACGAACACCCTGACCGAGGCGGTGGAGGCAGACCAGCGGCAGCTCGCCGAGCTCAACCAGATGTGGACCGTCAAGGAGATCTCCACGGCGGAGTACCGGACGATGCGCAAGGAGATCACCGACCGGATCGCCAAGGCCCAGCGGCGAATGGTCGTGCGGCCGGTGAAGCTGCTCGACGGACTCACGGGGGCGGGGGCCAGAGTTGCCTGGGAGGCCGACGAGATGACGGACGAGCGGCGCAACGCCGTGCTCCGCTTCCTCTTCTCCGGCGTGGTCATCGACGCGTCGAGCAAGCCGAGCGGAGTCTTCGACTGGGACCGCATCGACCTCGAGCAGAACCAGCTCTGAAGGTCGGCCACGGTTTCAGGCGGGGGCGCATTATGCACGAAAACGCCGGTTAGCCCAACCGGCGATTTTCCGGAAGCTAGAGGCGTCACGTACGGACGACCTGCCAGTCGTCCGTGAGCGCGGCACGCGCGGCCCCGGGCGTTGGAGCGTCTGGAGCAGCGCAATGCAAACGACCGCCCGACGACCTCACGCGTTGCGGGGACTGCCATCCCCGCAACGCCCGCAAGGAGCTGCCCCGTGTGCCTGCTGCCCGAGGCGAGCACAGCACCGACGACCACCCGAGCCGCACGACAGGAGGAAGCCCGGGCCCAGGCCCTGCGACGCGTCTGCGCCGGATTCATCACGACGATCAGCCCGCACAGCGCGGCACGGCTGGCCGACCTGATGACCGGCTCACGGTTCGAGAAGGCCGCCTGAGGCCCCGTACAGAGAAGCGGCCCCGGTGTTGGAGCACCAAGGCCGCAGCGACTCCCAAGACGACCGCCCAAAACGATCTACACGGTGCCGGGACCTGCCAGTCCGTATCGGCCCGAGACAAGGAAGCTCTGTGCCCCAGGGTACGACCCCGCAGTGGCCAGCACCATCGGCTGACCTCACCCCGGTGGACACCTTCGACGTGCCGTCCACCGCGTCGCACGACGTCGAAGCCGAAGCCGCCGTGCTGGGGGCCTGCATGTATCAGGCTGCCGTCATCGACGAGGTCCGCCAGGCACTGGAGCCTGGCGATTTCTACCGGTCGGCGCACACGACGATCTGGTACGCCCTTCTGGAACTGCGACGACAGGGTGCGCCTACAGACCCGATCGCGCTCGCTCACCATCTGCGGTTCCGAGGGGACCTCGCCCGTGTCGGAGGCGCCCCCTACCTGCACACCCTCGCATCGGCTGCCGCGGTGGGCTCCGGAGCCGATTACTACGCGAACATTGTGCGCCATCACGCCGATCTCCGGATGCTGCAAGCCACGGCGGTCCGCGTGCTCCAAGGCGCCACCGCGCCGGGAGCCGACCCGGCCGAGGTACGAAGCCTGCTGGCGGCCTCGCTGAGCGAGGCCGCCGACCGCGCCCGACGCAGCTCGGGCGGACGACTCCAGCGATACGCCGTGGACGGTTGGTCCTTCGTCGCCGACACTCCGGCCACCACCGAGCCCGTGTGGGGGACGCCGGGAAAAGCGGCATGGGCCTCGGGTGAGAGCCTGATGCTCGTCGGGCCACCGGGCGTCGGAAAATCGACGATCGCGCAGCAGATCGTCCTCGCTCGCCTCGGCCTGCTCGCCCAGGTCCTGGACATGCCCGTGCGGGAAGGCGAGAAGGTCCTCTATATCGCCGCGGACCGGCCCAGCCAGCTCGCCCGTGCCTTCACCCGAGTCGTGCACCAAGCCGACCGGGACATCCTGCGCCAGCGTCTGGTCTTCTGGTCGGGACCGCTGCCTGCCTCGCTCAACACCGAGCCGCAGCTTCTCGCCGAGCTGGCCGCCGAGCACAGGGCGGACACCGTGGTGATCGACAGCCTCAAGGACGTGGTCGGCAAGCTCACCGACGACGAGGCCGGCCTCGCGTACAACAACGCCCGACAGCAGCTCCTGCGCGACGGAGTCGAGCTTCTCGAACTGCACCACCAACGCAAGCAGGGGCCCGACGCCTCTCGCACTCAGCGCCCCGTCCTGGACCAGGTCTATGGCTCGGCCTGGTTCACTGCCGGGGCGGGAAGCGTTCTGTTCCTCAGCGGCGCGGCCGGAGACCCCGTCGTCCACCTCCACCACCTCAAGACCATCGACGACGAGATCGGCCCGCTGCCGGTCATCCACGACCACCCCCGTGGCACCTCGCGCGTCGACACGAGCCTCGATCCGCTGACCCTCCTGCGGCAGGCGGGCACGAGCGGGCTCACCGCACGCCAGCTCGCCACCCAGATCACCGGTGAGGGCAAGCCCATCGCGGCGGACATCGCCAAGGCGAGGCGTCGCCTGGAGAACCTCACCAAGAGCGGACATGCCACCCAGGAGACCGGTGCCGGCGGTGGCACCGGGGGCGGTCAGGCGACCCGCTGGAAGGCCGTCACCCACCACATGACCGCCGTTTCCTGACCGGTGGCCCCGTACGCGGTGCCGTATGCGCCTCGACTCGCCGAAGGCGCGTACGCACCACCTCCGCCGCGTACGAATCTCGGGAAAACACAGGTCAGGCGCCTACGCGCTGTCGAACGGCGCATTCACACCCTTGGCGCGTACGCGCTGCCCCCTCCTTGAAGAGGGGGCAGCGTAAGCGCCCCCGCCCTCACAACTCGTGGAGAACTTTCCTTGCTCACCACCGCACCCCCGGCTGGCACCGCCCCAGAGCTTGTCGTCACGGCGACAGGAGCGCGGGCATGACCAAGCAGAGCACCGAGCGATACGGCTCGCGGCGGCCGGAGGCGTCATCGTCGCCCTTACCGTGGGTGCCTTCTGGCTCTCGTACGCGCACCTCGCCGAAGTCGCCGGGAAGCACGGGCTCGGCAGCTTCCCGGCCCGGCGGTGGGCGTGGCCCGCCACCCTGGACGCCTTCATCGTCGCGGGCGAGCTGCTCATGCTCCGTGCGGGTCTGCGCCAGGTCACCGATCGATGGGCCATCGCCATCACCGCCATCGGATCGGTCGGTTCCATCGCGCTCAACGTGGCGGGCGTGAGCGGAGCGGGCGACTCCCACACTGTGCACTGGCTCGACTACGTGGTCGCCGCGGTCCCGCCGACCGCCGCGCTCCTCGCCTTCGGCGTCCTGATGCGGCAAATCCACCAGCTCGTTGCCGAGCCCGCCGACCGCCCGGTCCCTGTTCCCGATCAGGTACCTCAACCGGCGGCCGGTACTTCCGTCCAGCGACCGGAACCCCAGCACTTGGTTCCGCAGAGCAAGCCGCGCGGCGGCCGACCGCCCGGGGCCACCCTCGACGACCTCGTGAAGATCGGCCGCATCGCCGTCGCCGAAAGGAACAGCCTCACACGGGCAATCGTCCAGCAGGCCATACGGGACAAGGGACTTTCGGTCAGCGGCAAGCGGCTGACCGAAGTGATGAACATCCTTCGGCCTGAGTTCGAGACTGAGCCTGAGACTGCCTCGACCCACGGCTGACCGACCCTGCGGCCAGCCGGAACCTCAATGCCCATCCCGCCGCCTGCGGCCCACCCTCGCCTGCCTTCGACGCCCTTCCCGGAGAACCGTTCGCGATGCACGACCCCACCGTCCCGATGACAACCACGACATGCTGCCACCGCTGGTGAAGTCGCCTACGTTGAAGCAGCGTTTGCGGCAGGCGTTCGGACGGGCTGCCCCTGGCGGAGCCAGTAGCACCCCGAGTCCGACTCAAGGCTGGTCTTCGGGGGACTCCGCCCCGGGGGTGGCGGAGACGGCCCAGCGCCAGGGGGCGCCGGACCAGGGTCTCGGGGCCGAGGGCAGCTCCGAGCCGGACACACTCCACGCCGCCCAGCACCAGATACTCCGCCCCGCACCCGCTGCCCTACCGGCTGCCGGGGAGCGAGCGGTGCAGAGCGTCCAGCCGGCGATCCGCCGTTTCACCGGCACCAAGCGAACCCTGCGCGTGGGCCCTCTGCGGTTCACCGGTGACGAGCACGCCAGCCTTCAGGAGGCCGCCGCCGAGCATGGCTACAAGGGCGAGTCCGGCTTCGCCGCCGACATCGTTCTCGCCTTCGTATCCGGTCGGTTCACCGCGAACCTGCCGCTGTCCGAGGACCGCCGCCGTACCCACATGTTCCGCGCCCAGGTGCTGCGCGAGCTCAACCGCATCGGCGTCAACGTCAACCAGATCGCCCGTGCCCTCAACAGCGACCTCACCCCGCCCGACATCCGCCAACGGCTCGATGAGCTGCACCGTCTGCTGGAGCTGATCGCCGAGGCCCTGCGCGAACCGGCAGACCCCAGGAAGGACCAGGTCGCGTGATCGCCGCCATCAAGCCGGCCGGGTCCAACACCCGTGGCCTGCTCGCCTACCTCTACGGTCCCGGCCGGCACGACGAGCACACCGACCCGCACATCGTCGCCGGCTTCGCCATGCTCGGCATGCCCGACCCCGGCCGCGCCCCGGACGCCACCCTCACCCAGCTCGCCCACCACCTTGACGCACCCGTACGGCTACGGAACAGCGAGTTCGGAAAGAAGATCACAGACCACGTCTGGCACTGCCCGGTCCGCGCCGCACCGGAGGACCGCTACCTCTCCGACGCCGAGTGGGCGGAGATCGCCCAACGGATCGTGGAAGCCGCGGGTATCGCCCCTCCGAGGGACGACCTGGGCTGTCGCTGGATCGCCGTTCGCCACGCGGACGACCACATCCACATCCTCGCCACCACCGTCCGCGAAGACGGCCGCCGCCCGGGGCTCCACGACAGCGGCATCCGCGTCGGCGACGCCTGCCGACAGATCGAAAAGGACTACGGCCTACGCCGGCTGAAGAAGGGCGACCGCACCGCCGGACATCGGCCCAACCAGGCCGAGATGCACAAGGCCGAACGCCTCGGCTGGGAGCAAACCAGCCGCGCATGGCTCCAGGACCGCATCCGCGCCGCCATCCCCCACGCGAGCAGCGCAGAGGAACTCCTCGCCTACCTCGAAGCGGACGGCATCGCGGTCAAACCCCGCCGCGGACCGTCCGGAGACCTCCTCGGCTACGCCGTCGGCCGCCCCGGCGACCGCAACAAGGATGGCGAACAGATCTTCCACCCCGGCGGAAAGATCGCCCCCGACCTCACCCTCCCCAAACTCAAGGCCCACCTCGAAACCACCGCGCCAGAGGAACACCCCACCGCCCGCCGCAACCGCCCGATCACACCCTGGCACCAGGCCACCGACGCCCTCGACACCTTCCATGCCGGCATGGCCGACGACACCCACGCCCAGGCCCAGATCACTGCGCTCGGCGAACTCATCGAAGCCACCGCACAGAAAGCCCCCGCCAACCTCCAAGCCGAACTACGAGCAGCCTCGCGAGCGTTCGCCCGCGCTCAGCGCTCCCAGATCCGCGCGGAGAACCAGGCCGCCCACACCCTGCGCACAGCGGCCCGTGACATCGCCTACACCGCCACCGGCCCCGACGGAAGCGCCCTGGCCGCACTGCTCACTGCTCTCGTCTGGGCCACGATCGTCGCCGCCCGCTGGCACGAGGTGAAGAACCACGCCCACCAGACCCAAGCCGCCCGACAGAGCCTCCACCACCTGAAGACCGCCGCCGATCACGCCCTCGCTCCTGTCGTGGACAGCCTCACAGCCCGACAGCTGAGCAACCAGGCCCACCGAACCCTCGCCCACGACATCCGCACCGCCATCCCCGACCACGCCGACCGCATCCTCGCCGACCCCACCTGGCCAGCCCTCGCCACCGTCCTGGCCGATGCCGAGACCGGCGGCCACAAACCCCACCAACTCCTCAAAGAGGCCGCCGCCCAGCGCGAACTCACCACCGCCCGCCAACCCGCCCGCGTGCTCATCACCCGCATCCAGCACACCAGCCGCAACCCCGCCCCCAACCCCCGCGCCGAAGCCGCCCGCCGCCGCACCACCATGGCGCCAATGCCCAGCAGCCCCCGAGCCCGAAACCCCCAGCCCACCACGGCGCCCACTACCCGAGCCGATCAACGCCACCGACAGCGCTGACAGCCACTTGACCGTCTTGCTCTTGAACAGCGGGCGGCTCTCGGATCCGTACTCAGAGAGCCGACCCCTGAGGTGATCAGCTACCGCAGCGGCGACGGATAGGTGAAACGAGCTGCAAGCCTTGGTCAGCAGCCCCTGCAGCCAGCTCGGTTGCTACTGCTCGTAGGCCCACGCCCGGCCGGTCTGGCGGTACTCCTCGACGGGGATGGGGGCGACGCCCGTCCGCATCCGCGCGGTGTAGAGCAGGCCGTCGAGGTGGTCGATCTCGTGGTGGACCAGCCGGGCGAGCCCGCGTTCGTAGGTGGTGGTCACCAGCTGGCCCTCCAACGTCGTTGTGTCCACGGTGATCCGTAGCGGCCGGGGGACCAGGCCGCGGACATCGAAGAACGACAGGCAGCCCTCGTACTGCTCGTCCTCATCGCTGGAACGGTCGGTGATTCGGGGGTTCAGCAGAACGATCGCCGGGGTGCCGGGGTCAGGAGGCTGGACCACGGCGGCGGCCCGGCCGATCGCGATCTGCGGGGCGGCGATGCCCATGCCCTTGGCGAAGGGGTGGACCTGCCCGATCCGCTCCATAGCGGAGAACAGCTGCTCGATGACCTGCTCGGCTGCCTCGCGCTCGGCCGGCAGGTCGAAGGCGCGGGGAGGCTCGGCGAGGACGGGGGCGCCGTTCTGCACGACGCCGAGGCCGCGCATCTGCTCGCTGGGCCGCACCTGGATCACCTGAACTCCCCTTGGTTCGCTTCACGTTCGGGTCGCGTCCGAAACCGCCATTCCAGACGGTACCGGGCGTGGAGTGCGGGTGTGGACGTGCTCCAGGAGAAGACCCGCATCCCGTGCTCCTCGCGCTGGACCGGGGCTGTTCGCAGCGGCGCGGCCTCGGCGGTCATGGAGGTCTCGGTGCCCCACACAGCGGGGTCGAGCCTGGCGGGGAAGGCAAGTTCGACTGCCAGGTGCTCGGTGGGCAGACGGACCGCGCGCTGGAACCAGCGGCCCCACTTCTCTTCACCCACCGAGTAGGCGTACTCGATCCACACCGACTCGCCCGGGTACAGAGGGAAGCGGCCCTGCTCGTTCTCGAACAGCAGCCACACCTCCTTGAAGGCATCGCGGTCGTGCTTGGCCTGCCAGCGCATCGCCTCACCGCGGCAGGTCGCGGTCAGGGCGAGCTCGTCCCAGGTCAGCGGGTGCTCGCGGTAGTGGGTGTTGGACCGTTCGGGCTCGCCCGGGTAGCGGTCGACGCTGATGCGGATCAGGTAGCGGGTGATCGGCTCACTGCCGGTGTTCCGCAGCAGTCGGCGCATCGTAAGCCGGTAGAGGCGCCCGTCGTAGTCGAGGCGGGCCGCGTCGTGCTCGACGACGATCGCCGAGCCGGTCGCGTACGGCTGCTCGGCTCTGCGGGGGGCGGGTACGGCCGTCGTCTGTGCCACGGGAGCCTTGGCCGTCTCGTAGTCCAGCCAGCGCTTCCAGATGGCCTTGCCCGCGTTCAGAGCCTCCTCCGCACGACGGGCGAAGTCCTCGGTCGGCTTGTGCCGACCCGACTCGACGTGGCTTACGTAGGACGGGTCGAAGCCCATCCTTCTGGCTAACTCCCGCTTGGCCAGCCCGCGTACCTCGCGCCAGTAGGCGACATCCGCCGCGAACGCTTCGGCGGCCTGCTCGACAGTCAGGGCGTCGTCCCGCGCGTCCATCAAAGCCCCCGCCTTGGATGCTGGATGAGATGAATGAACCGTGAGTGATCTCGATTCACCATTCTGTCACGGTCCCGGTCGCCAGTTTCCTTCCTCTACCGGCCCAGGTCGACCCCCGGGCCTCAACGAGGAGGATCCCCAGCGATGCGCGTGCTGTATCTGCTCAACGTCTCCAACTCCAGTCAGCTGTCCGCTGACTCCGGCTACACCTTCGCCGACATGCTCGCCCCGGCTCTGAGGGACGCCGGGGCCGAGGTGACCGTGGCCTCACCGGTCCCGGTCGGCGACACCCGCGTGCACTTCGCGCCCACCACCCCGCCGTCCACCAAGTACCGGGCCCGCTTCGATCCCGGTATGGACGCCCTGGTCACCCTGTTCCGCGACCGGCGGCCCGAGGTGGTGGTGGCCAACCAGATCGAGGCTGCCCCCGCGATCCGGGCCGCGCTCCTGGAAGCCGGGGTGGACGCGCTGATCGTCGGCTACTGCCACTACCTGCCGTTCTCCTTCACCGACACAGGCGTCCTGGAGCTGGACCCCGCGATGAACGACCGGGGCCTGGGCCGCAGCGTGTTGCTGGCCTTCGTCGCCGGCCTCGGGGCCTGCGACCGCGTCCTCGTCCACTCCTCCACCGCCGCCTCCTGGACCACCGCAGCCGCCGCCCGTACCGGCGTCGAACTCGGTGACAAGCTGTACGTCGTCCCCGCCCCCAGGGACGTACGGCTGGTACGCGACCCGGCCGACATCACCCCGCCCGCAGGCAGGGCCACCGGCATCTACAACCACCGCCTGTACAGGCACTACGGCACCGCCCGCTTCACCCAGCTCGCCCGGCGTCTCGTCGCCGATGCCCCGGTGCGGCTCACCGTGATGGACCTGTTCGGCACCCGCAGCCCCGAGCGAATCCGCCTCGACCCCAGCCCCGAACGGCACCTGGAGGAGCTGGCGACCACGGACGGCGTCACCATCGCCTCCGACCGCGGCGACCGCATCCGCTACCGCAACCTGCTGGCCGGCGCCCACTTCGGCATCGCCCCCTTCCGCCCGGGCTGCCCCTGGTCCATGTCGGTGATCGACTGCCAGGCAATGGGCCTACCGGTGATCGGCCCACGCACCGGCTGGCTGGCAGAGCACATCGACCACGAGCTGCTGTTCGACACCGACGAGCAGGCCGTCCAGATCGCCGAGCGCCTCGCCACCGACGCCGAGTTCTACCTGGTGCATGCCAAGCGCGCGTACGCCTCCACCGCCGACCTCACGCCCGCCGTGGTGGCAGCCCGTTACCTGGAGGCGATCAAGTGACCGGCTTCGAGGCAGTGCAGCTCTCGTACGACGAGCCGCTGGCCGGCTCTCTGCACACCCGCCTCACCCGGGTACTGGGCGGCACCGTCAAGCGCCTGCACGGAGTCCGCGGGATGCGACGCGCCTACCGACTCACCGCCGAGCTGGTAGACACCGAGCAGTTCTTCCTCGCCGATGGTGACTTCGCCATCGACCCCGAGTTCTCCACCGCAGCGGTCCAGCCTCTGGCCGACGGTGTGGCGATGCGGGTCTGGCAGGCGGTCAACCCGGTCAACGGCCTGACCTACGGCTACGGCGGCCTCAAACTGATCCGCCGCTCGGCGCTCAGGGAGATGGGCCAAGCCGTCGACGTGCTGGCCGCACTGCCCGGCCGCGTCGAGTTCTGCCACCGGACCGCCGGGGTCACGCGGTTCAATCAGAGCTCGTTCCACGCGTGGAAGGCAGGCTTCCGAGAGTGTGCGATGCTCGCGCGCGGCAGCGAGTACGGCATGACCGACGCCTCCGCCCAGGAACGCATCGCCGCCTGGACGGCCAGCCGCGACGGCGAATTCGCCGCCTATGCGGCGGCCGGCGCCCGTGACGGACTCGGCTTCGCCAAGGCTGCTGCCCGAGATGCTCAGCGCTTCGAGGCTCTCAACGACCCGCCCTGGCTGCACCAGCACTTCACCACGCTGTACGGCGAGCAGGCGGTCACCGGATGAACACCGCTCCCGGGCCGCTGGTGCTGATCGAGCCGTACGCACACCGGGGCGGCGGACACCACCAGCGCACGCTGGCGGCGCTCGCCGCCGTACGGCCGGGCAGCCTCGTCATCGCCCCCGGCGGACTGAGCGAGGACCTGGCCCCGCTGGTTCGGTCGGGCGCCCGAGTCGCTGCCGGTCCGGCCGGACCGGCAGCGAGGATCCTTCTGGCCGTCGCGCGGGCGGTAGCCCGCGTCGCTGCCGCCGGTCAGCGGGTCTTCGCCTCCCGGAGCTGGCCGCAGACGGTCCGCAGGTGCCCGCACCAGGTCACCCTTCTCGCCCGGTGCCTGACCGAGGCCGCCTGCCTTCGCACCGCACGCCGCCTTGCCCCGCGAGCCTCGTCAGTGGTGATCCTCAGCGCGAGCGAGGCCCTGCACGGTGCCGCCGCCCTGCTCGGCGGCGCCCCGCACCTGCGGTTCGTCCACGAGGCGGTCACCACCGAAGACCGTCCCGTCCGGTGGCTGAGCCGGCTCGCCCGCAAAGGCGAGAAGCGGGTGATCGCGCTGTACCCGACCGCCGCCGTCCGTGACCAGGTCGGACCGCACTTCCCTCACCTTCCCGGCGAGGTGCGGGCGTTCGCGGTTGATGACGGACGCCCGCTGACCGACTCCGAGCGCGGCGGAGCCCGCAGCGCCTTCACGATCCCCGCAGACACGAAGGCAGTGTGCGTGGTCGGCGGCTGGTGGCCATACAAGGACATCCCCACCGTCGATACGGCCCTCGCCCGCCTCACCGCCCCGCTTCACGTCCTGGTGTGCGGCACCCCACTGGACGACGCCATCCTCACACGCTGGCACCAGCTCCCCAACGTCCACCTGCACACCGTGCCCGGCCCGGTCGGCGACCAGGTCCTGCGGCTCGTGTACGCCGCTGCCGACGCGGCCCTCGTCGCCCGGAAGTCCGGCGTGGGCAAGGAATCAGGACTGGTCATGGACGCCGTCCGCCTCGGCGTCCCTCTGATCGTTTCCGCGCACGACCCCGAGCTGACCGCCCGCCTCGCCGGGGAACCCTGGACCCGGCTCTTCCCGGCCGGTGATCCGGACGCCCTCGCCAACGCGCTGGACCAGCTCACGGCAGATGCTCCCGCCCGCCCGGGCCCGTCAGCGTGCGGGGCTCTGGACATGAACTCGGCGGCCGACCAGGCCGCCTTCCTCACCGACACCTACACCCGCCTGACCAAGGAATGCAGATGAAGACGCCCGTCTCTCCAGCCCTGGTCGCGGTGGTGGGCCCGGTCGAACCGGCCCTGCTGGCCGCCTGGACCGCCCACTACCGCCGGCTCGGCATCGAGCGGTTCCACCTCGCTTTCCACTTCCCCGACCACATCCACGACGCCTGGCGGCACCAGCTCACCGCGGCCAGCCACGACCTCGGCATCGTCCCTGCCCGGATCAGCACCGGACCCTGGCACGAGCACACCAACACCCAGCTCCGCGACTTCCTGCGCGAGCAGGCGGGCTCCGGCTGGCACCTGATCGCCGACTCCGACGAGTTCCAGACCTACCCCGCCCCGCTCACCGAGATGATCGCCCGGGCCGAGTCCGCCAAGCACAAGGTGACCGGCGGGCTGATGCTCGACCGCGCCACGAACGACGGCCGCCTGGCCCTCTGGCGCCCGGAAACCGGACTGGACCGGTCCTTCCCGCTCGGCGGGCACCTCACCCACCGGCTCCTCAAGGGCGACCCCCGAAAGATCGTCCTTGCCCACTCCTCGGTAGCCGTTGCGTCCGGCAACCACCGGGCACCGGGCCACAAGCCAGACCCGGACACGCTCGCATGCGTGCACCACTTCAAGTGGCGCTCGGGCGTCCTGGACGACCTGCGCCGACGGGTCGACCGGTTCACGTCCGGCGAGTGGGCCGAGCACACCCCGGCCGTCCGCAGCGAGGCGTCCCGCCTGTTGCAGCACATCGACCGCCACAACGGCCGGATCGATGTCGCCGACCCGCGTCTGGCCTTCCGTCACGTCACGCTTGATCGGCTGCCGAGGGGCTGGGCCGTCGAAGCCGCCAAGATCACAGCCGTCTGGCGCCCGCACACGGCTCAGAGCCAGCCCAGCTCCACGATCTCCTCGCCCTCATCCTGAGGCTTCTCGAAGCGAGCAAAGAAGTCGTCCAGGGCCTCCGGGGTCACGACCAGCGCGTTGGCGTCTTCCCGCTCATTACGCTCCGCCAGCCTGCGCAGCAGCTCGTCGCGCTCCACCGGGAAGTACAGCAGCCGCCACCGGCCGCCGGCCGCCTCCACCAGATCCTTCATCGCGTCGCGGTCCTTACGCGGCCACAGCCCGTGGTCCCACACCACGTCCCGGCCCTCGGCGACCAGCTCGGCGAGCCGCTCGTGCAGCTCGGCGACGACCGGAGCCTCCTTCTCGAAGTAGGTGTTCTCCGGGTAGTCGACGCCGTACCGACCGTGCCGTTCATGGACGACCTCGTCCACCGACAGCCGCACAGCACCCTCCGGCTCCAACTTCCGCTGGGCATAAGTGGTCTTCCCCGAGCCGGTGAGCCCCACCAGCAGGAATACCACCGGAGTGCGCTCGGTCACCGCCAACTCCCTTCAACACCACCAGCGTCCCTTGGGCAGTCTGCCACCGTTGGCCGGCCCAGGGCCCCGTTCCTCCTCACCACCACCCGAAGGAGCCGCCCGTGTCCGCCTCCGCACTCGCCCGCGCCCTGCGGGCATACGTCCGCTACGCCCCCGGAACGGTGGGCAAGGCCCGGCTCGTCGGCCGCTTCCTCGAAGAGCACCTGCGAACCCACCCCGTCCACACCACCGTCAGGCTGCGGTCCGGCGACAAGATCGGCGTCACCACCAGCGACGTCATCCAGCGCTATCAGTACCTCTTCGGCGAGTGGGAGCCGAACCTGAGCACCTTCCTCCGTGACCGGCTCCGCCCCGGAGACACCTTCATCGACATCGGAGCTCACCGAGGCGCCTTCAGCCTCCTTGCCTCCCACGCCGTCGGCCCCCACGGCCACGTCATCGCCGTAGAACCCTCCCCGCGGTTCCACGACGACCTGACCGCCACGATCACTGCCAACCGCCGCACCAACATCCAGTCGATCCGATCGGCGGTCTCCGACACTCACGGCAGGCAGACCCTGTACTTGGAGGACCCAACCAACCTCGGCCACACCACCGCCGTACGGCCCCGCCACGCCCACATGACCTTCGACGTACCGACCGCGCCCTTGGCCGGCCTCATCAGTAACGCCCATTTCGCTACCACTCGGATCATCAAGATCGACGTCGAAGGCGCCGAAGCAGCAGCCGTCCGCGGACTGCTACCGGCGCTCGCGCACTTGCCGGACGACGCGGAACTTGTCGTGGAGGTCACCCCTCGGCTCTTGGCGAAGCAGGGCGAGAGTGCCACCGGAATCATCGACATCCTGCGCGAGAACGGCTTCCATGCGTACACGCTCACCAATGACTACGACCCGACCACCTATCCCAGGACCATGCGGCACCCGCAGCCGCCCGTTCGATGCACCACGGCCCCCGAGGAGATGACCGACCTGGTGTTCTCGCGCACCGATGCGGACCACCTCGCGTCTGGGCGTTGAAGGGGCCCGCGCTCCAAGAGGGAACCGGCACCCCGGATGCCCGCACGACCCCGAAGAATCCGAAGCACGTCGACAAGGAGCGGACACGGTGAGCAACAACAGTGTGATGAACAGCCGCAATGCGGTCTGCGTGATCGTCCACGACAAGAACACCGACACGGTCGCATCCCTGCTCTACGGGGCCCGTAGCTGGTCCCCGCAACCGGTCTGGACCCTTCCCGGCGGCAAGGCCGAACCCGGCGAACCCCTCGACGAAGCCGCCGCCCGCGAACTCAAGGAGGAGACGGGCCTTCTCGTCGACCCGGCCGACCTTTCACTCGTCCACGTCGTTCACGTCGAGCAGGGCTGGGACCGGTCTGGGCAGTTCGTGCTCTTCGCCTTCGCCACCGACACATGGACTGGTGAACTGACCAACGCCGAACCGGACAAACACCTCGCAGTCCAGTGGCTCGCGGCCGAACGCCTCCCCGAGCCCGTGTTTCCGACGGCCGCACAAGCCCTTGCTGCGTACAGGAATGGTGGCCCGTCCTTCTCCCGTTACGGATGGCCGGCCACCATCACGAAGTGAGTCGTCTCGCTGTTTTGGGCAGCCCGGGGGCCGCACGGCACCGCGCCTGATCAGAGGGGACTCGCCTACGTCGAGCCGCGACCAGGAACGCGCTCGACGTAGGCTCACCGGCATGAGCCTGCGCCTGAGCACCGTAATCCTTCCTGTCGACCGCTGGCACGAGGGAGGCCGCGCCAAGTGGCAGCGCGCCGAGGAACTCGGCTTCCACGCCGCGTACACCTACGACCATCTCTCCTGGCGCAGCTTCCGTGACGGCCCGTGGTTCGGCGCCCTGCCCACCCTCACCGCCGCCGCCACGACTACGGACCGCTTGCGCCTGGGCACCTTGGTTACGTCGCCAAACTTCAGGCACCCAGTGACGCTCGCCAAGGAACTGATCTCGCTCGACGACATCTCCGGCGGACGCGTCATCCTCGGCATCGGCGCCGGCGGCAACGGCTTCGACGCCACCGCGCTCGGCCAGGAGGCGTGGACACCGAAGGAGCGGGCGGACCGGTTCGGCGAGTTCGTGCCGCTGCTCGACTGCCTGCTCACCGAGGGCGCGGTCTCGCAGAAGGGCGACTTCTACTCGGCCGAGGAGGCCCGCAACCTCCCCGGCTGCGTACAGCGGCCCCGACTGCCGTTCGCAGTGGCGGCGACCGGCCCACGCGGCCTGAAACTCGCCGCGCGACATGGGCAGGCGTGGGTGACGACGGGTGACCCGAAGCTGTACGAGACAGGCACCCCGGAGCAGTCTGTGGAGGCGCTGCGCGGACAGATCGAGAGGCTCGGCAAGGCGTGCGCCGAGGCCGACCGGGACGTGGCCGACCTCGACAAGATCCTTCTCCACGGCTTCACCCCCGACCGGAACCGGCCGCTGGAGTCCGTAGACGCCTTCGTCGACTTCGCCGGCCGACACCGCGACCTCGGGTTCACCGAAATCGTGGTCCACTGGCCCATCCCCGACTCTGACTTCGCAGCGGACCTGGCCGTCTTCGAGCGCATCGCCACCCAGGTGCTAAAGCAACTCAGCTAATGGACGCACTGAAGGGGCCGAACCAAAGATCCAGCAGTCACATGGCTCAGATCGTAGTTGGGCCGTCTGCCAAACAAGCTGCCGCCGAGTCACGCAGGAGCCCACTCCGAGTCGGACGTCGCGTACTCCACCACAAGGGGACTCGCCACAACACACCGAGGTGTGGCACTGGTGCTGGGAAGAATTCCCGTGACACGGGCGTACCCAGTCATCATCGCGGACACGTCGATGTTGTCGTCCTCATCATCCAGCGCGTCGAGCAGCTCCTGCACACCGCGGCCATGCAATCGCATCTCCGTCCGGGATGACGTCTGCTCTGCTGGCAACGGATCCCGATGGCTGGTGAGCACATCTACGACCTGGCCGACTCTGGTGACGAATGCAGCCCCCAGGCTAGAGACTGAGCTCTCCGCCTCCAGCGCGGGTCCGTCCACCGACATCGGGGTCCAGCTCCTCAGATGACGGACCGACCCATGCATGAGTAAACGGCAGAGGCCGTCAGCAACAGGGTCTGTTCCTCTTCCGCCTGCGGAGTCCACAAACAGTACGAGATCTTGGTGAGCTCCGCTGAGCGTTACGCAACGAAGGGGTACCTCGAACTGCACCCACTGACCAGGTCGCAAGTCGGGCGACGCATACCAACCAGCCACGAGCTCAACATGCTTGTGCACGTCACGCAGATGCCGCAACTGCCCCTGTTCCACATCTGCCGCTGGCGCGTCCATGTCGATGCCGCCAAGCGGAGTGGTCAAGCGGAGAGCACCAGTACGTGGGACACGTCTCGGCTCAGGCAGGAACTGTCGCAGCTTGCTTTCTGACAAGTAAACGATCTCACGCAAGGGGCGCTCCTGTCCGATCGGCTGGTCACGTGACACGACATACTGACACCCCCCACCGACAGTGGCCGAAACAGCTCAAGAATGGTGCAAAACAAGCCATTTGCCGACCGCATGCTCCGACGGCGTCGACAATGGGTCGTCAGTCACTGCACGCGGCGATGACCTCGGGGGACGTCATGGAAGATCGACTTGAGCCGGATTCGGCACTGCACCAACTCGGCGAACGAATCGAAGGAGTAGAGAAGGGGCAAGGGCGTCACGAGGAGACGCTGGACGGATTCCGGGATGGGCTGCGTGGCGTGCGAGCGGACGTCGTGAGGCTCAGCGGCGAGGTCACCAATGTGAGGCAAGAGATCGCGGGGCTGGAGAGCGCGGTCACCGACACACGCCAGACTCTCGACACCTTCATCGAGCAATATGGACGCGACAGGGAAGTTTCCAAGGCTCAGGCCGAACTGTCTCGCCTGACAACCGAGTGGCACGCCAACTTCGCCCAGCGCAAACAGACCCGTGCCCTGGCTCGTGGCCTGGTGCACACCCTCACCGCGCAGGCGGTGTACAGAAACATGGTGAACACAGCCACTGTGCGCGCCTGCTCTGAAGAACGGTTGCTTCTCGAACCAACCTACTGGCTTGCGCCTGCCACCTTGGCAGTCGCGGCCAATTTCCGTGACGAGGAAGAGCAGGCGGAGCGTGCTCAGTCACATGCCTTGATCTTGGATGCCGCCAAGGCGAACCTCTTTCTTTCGTTGACATATTCTCGCCTCGGAGATGAGGCCAAAGCTGGCGCATGGATCGACCTCTATCTCCAGTCGCTCGACCCAGACGAACTAGGGCAAGACTTCCTTGTCGTTCTGGACGCGATTGCGAGCAGGGAGCTGGGTGAAAAGGCACTTGGGTACGCTCAGCAGACCATGGCCGGGTGGAATCCAGACAGCTCCGGCTACTCGGTCGACACGCACAAAACGATCAATGCGCACGATGGTACTTCCCTGACGTCCCGAATGTTAAGCCTACGTAGCCGCATCGCCGAGAAACGGTATACAGATCTACGCGAGACATGTGGAGACCAGTGGGAATCGCTCCGGGTCGGTTGGGAGCTCGCGACCGTGTCTGGTGAGACCTTGGCCTATCTCAGACGTATGTTCCCGGACGGAGCCGAAGGGATCGCATCGGTCGGCACCGGCCGCCACGTGGAGAGCGCCCTGGAACGCCTCATCGATCAACTTGAACCAGATGAAGCGGAAATGCGCGAAAAGATGCGGCGACTTGAGCGCGTGATCGAGCATGGGGGAGACCTAAAGGCAGCCGATCGAGCACACGAGGTTTCACTCACGCCTGACGCCACCCCAGTCTCGCTCATGACGCTCCTTGACCAAGCCATTTTCGAGCCGGACGAAGTGCGGCTCGGCCAGCCGGCCCGCCGCATGGCCTTACATGCCATTTGGCCTGCGCTGGAAAGCGCCGCGCAGCGATTTGTCGCACTCTCCCGACAGGGCCTTCCTTATCACATCACGTTGAGGGTCGCAGGTTGGTCCTGCACCGTCGCGACGGACCCGCGAATTGTGGTGGAGCCGGGACCGCTTGTCGAAGAGCTCGCCACGCACATCGAGCAAGAGACCCAGGTTCAGTCGGACGCCGTGGTGCGCAGATGGCCCCGCGTGATTCTTGCCCTTGTGATCGGCATTCTCACCGGGGTGCTCGTAGTGCCGTTTGTCGACGGCATGTCACGGTGGATATATCTCCTACTCACGTTCGGTATGTTCACGTGGATGATCTGGGAGATATGGAGCGTTCCGCTCCGCAAGAAGCACGTACGCGATCAGGGAAACCGGTTGCGAAATGATGCTGTTAGGACGCTGAGCAAGGCACTACGCCAGTCTGAGGATTTTTTCGAGGACTGGCATGAGGGAATGGGGAAACTGACTTCCCTCGTTCAATGGGGAGGGCAATTCAAACAGAACTGATCGCAGGGTAACCCGAGTCAACCAGGAACGGAAAAGGGGCCAGATGGACACCTCCAAACTGATTGGCGGCCGTTTCAAGGCGACGGATGATGGGCCTGTCAGTGGTGCCATGGGCGACGTATGGACAGCCGAGGACACAAAGCTGGGCCGGACAGTCGCTCTGAAGTTCCTTGCCCGGCGACGCCTCCGCCAGCAGGGAGCCCTCACAGAGTTCACCGATTGGATGGTTAAGAGGTTTGAGCGCGAGAGTTTTGCGATGGCACGGGTCAACCATCCTCACGTCGCGCACATCTATGACACTGGCGAACATGACGGCGAGCTCTACATCGTCATGGAGTACGTCCGAGGCAAGTCGCTCACCAATCACTTGAAGACGGGGCCCACCCTCACACTTGAGCGAACCGTGCGATGGACACGCGAAATCTGCGAGGGCCTCGACGCCGCGCACTCGTGCAAGGTTTTCCACCACGACATCAAGCCCGACAACATCATGATTACAAACCAGGGCGAGGTGAAGATCGTGGATTTCGGGTTGGCGTCTTTCGCCGATGTCACTCAGTCTCATACGGGCGTGGGCACCCCGCTGTACAAGGCACCAGAGCGGTGGAACGGTAAGCCGGGCAGCGCGCGCAGTGACCTGTACTCAGTGGGCTGCGTCCTGTACGAGATGCTGACTGGGCGCCCACCCTTCGGCACCCCTCGGGACGACCCGATGACCGTGGGCAGAATGCACCAGGATGACGCGCCGGCACCGCCGAGCGCCCATCGCCCCGGCGTTCCCGACCAGCTCGACTCCATTGTCCGGATCCTCCTGGCCAAGGACCCGGCGCATCGACCGCGAAGCGCCGGAGCGGTTGCGGAGGTGATGAGGGATGTCCAGGGCTCTCTGGGTATTGAGGACCTGGTTGATGCGGGCGGACGCGCAACCCTGTCTGGCGCGGTGGACAACGGTGCTCGCCATTCGGAGGGAATCCGGGCGTTGGATCGCCGCATCTTCGAATTGGAGCTCCGGTTCGGTCCAGACCATCAGGCAGTGATCGAGGCGCGCACAGAGCACGCTGAGCTCACCGGCCAATCGGGCGATGCACGAGGGGCCGCAGCTCTATACAACCGTCTTGGCCGTGATTGTCAGAACTTCTTCGGTCTCTATGACATTCAGGCACTCAACGCCTTCGAAGGTGTCGCACGGTGGATCACAAGGTCGGGCGCAAAGTGACCAGCTTGCGCGTGTCGGCAGAGCGGCCTCACTCAAAACTGCTGCCGTACGTGCCGTTGCAGGTCAGGCTGCGATAGGTGAAAAAGGCTTGACTGAGGTGACGAGCGTGCCGAGGCGGAGCCGCTCGGTGGCCGTCGCGGCGGCGGTGAGGGTGGGCACCGCGCCGAACCACGGACCGTCCCGGAAGGACCGCCAGGACAGGTGGTCATAGGTGTACGCGGCGTGGAAGCCGAGTTCCTCGGCGCGCTGCCACGTGGCGCGGCCACCCTGGTGCCAGCGGTCGACGGGAAGGATCACGGTGCTCAGGCGCAGGCTCATGCAGTCGAGCCTACGTCCGCCCAGCGGCCGGCCGACGTCTTGCTGCAGGTTCTCGTCCTGGCCGGAGCCTGATGTGCTTTCGGCTCGAACAGCCAGGGGTGACAGGCCGGCAGCCTGGAGCTGACCAGCGAGCCGACGGAGGTTCTGGGTGGGGTTTGAGGAGGAGTGGGCTCAGCTGAAGGCCGAGGCTGCCGAACGGGCGGCTTCAACGCCGACGGCGCCGCCGGTTGCGCGTGCGCTTCCAGCAGAGGTCGATCCCGTGGAGCAGTCGCGGGAGGCGGTACTGGAGCGGTTGGCAGACTCCCGCAGCCGCGTGGTGCTGTTGCCGCTGGACAAGCGGGAAGACTTTGAGGGTGAGTGGTAGTGGCCGCACTCGTCTACTTCCGGAAGATCTCCGAGGAAGCAGAGCTGGTCCGCTACGAGTTCGGGGACGATCCGGACAGCTTTTCGCGACACCTGACCATGGACAAGGAATCCCGCACGTCGTCGGCCGACGACGGCCGGACGGACTACTCGTTCCTCAAGGCGTCCCGGAAGATCAACGCGATGCGCGAGGAGCGCGGTCAGTGGCCGGACCGTGGCATGAGCGTGAGTTGACCGGCCTCAGTCACGGCCTCAGTCCGGTCCCTCGTCGACCAGGGGTGCTGCCGATGTCTGGGCCGCGGCGGCACAAACGGATATCGCTGAAGGATCACGGTGCTCAGGCGCAGGCTCATGCCGTCGAGCCCACGTCCGTCCCGGACATGTCCGGCTCTCGCTCCCGGGCAGGCGGCTCGCCTGCCCGGGCAGCGATTGGCATATGCCTCAAGCAGGTTCCCCGGTCAGGGGTGCGCATCCTCATATGTGCGCCCCTGCGCACGGCCGTGCACCTCCGTACGCGAGAATGGGCGGGTGACCTCAGCTATCGACATGCCTTCGCCTGCCGTCCCCCGGCTGATCGCCACGGACCTCGACGGCACCCTGCTGCGTGACGACAAGACCGTCTCGGAGCGCACGGTCGCCGCGCTCGCCGCCGCCGAGGAGGCCGGGATCGAGGTCTTCTTCGTCACCGGACGCCCGGCCCGCTGGATGGACGTCGTCAGCGACCACGTGCACGGCCACGGGCTGGCGATCTGCGCGAACGGCGCCGCCGTCGCCGATCTGCACGCGAACGGCAAGCTGGTCAAGGTCCGCCCGCTGGGGCGCGACATCGCCCTCGACGCCGTGCACACCCTGCGTGCCGCCGCTCCCGGCACCTCCTTCGCCGTCGAGATGACCACCGGCATCCACTACGAGCCGGCCTACCCGCCGCTCCACCTGGACCCGGGCGCCACCGTCGCCGTCGCCGAGAAGCTGCTTCGCGAGGAGGCGCCGGACGCCGGTGCCCCCGTGCTGAAGCTCCTCGCCCATCACGCGGAACTGGCCCCGGACGAGTTCCTCGCTCTCGCCCGCGCCGCGGCCGGGGACCGGGCCGTCTTCACCCGGTCCAGCCCCACGGCCCTGCTGGAGGCCAGCGGGCCGGGGGTGTCGAAGGCGAGCACCCTGGCCCTGTGCTGTGCCGAGCGCGGCATCTCGCCCGCCGAGGTCGTCGCCTTCGGCGACATGCCCAACGACGTGGAGATGCTTCGCTGGGCGGGCAGGTCGTACGCGATGGGCAACGCCCACCCCGCCGCGCTCGCCGCCGCCACCGGCCGCACCGCCACCAACGGCGAGGACGGCGTCGCGATCGTCATCGAGCGGATCCTCGCCAGGCTGTGACCCTCCGGCACGGCGCACTGACCTCACGCGACAGTGCGCTGCCGGAACACGGCCCCGGCCGTCCCGTTCCCACGCCCGCGACCACCCATGGACCCGGCGGTCCGGCCCGAATCCCGTGACCGCCACGGGCCCCGGCGGTCCGGCCCTGTGCCCGCCGTTCCTCACGGCCCCGGCGGTCCGGCCCCAGGGTCGGTGGCCGCCCACGGCCTCGCTCAGATCGGGGCCTCCCACACCACCGTCGTCCCGCCCCCGTCCTCCCCGATGCCGGGGCCGAACCGGCTCGCGCCGCCGAGCGACTCCGCCCGGCGGGCCAGGTTCCGCAGCCCGCTGCGCCGTCCGCCCTCGGGGATGCCCACCCCGTCGTCGGCGACCGACAGGCACACCGCGTCCTTCCCGTCGGGCAGCGTGGCGGTCGCGTCGACGACCACGTCGATCGCCGAGGCCCCGGCGTGCCGAAAGGCGTTGGACAGCGCCTCGCGCAACGCGGCGATCAGGTTCTTCCCGGTCAGTTCGCCGACCAGCGAGTCGACCGGACCGACGAAGCGGTGCGCGGGCTTGAAGCCCAACGGCACCGCCGCCATGTTGATCTCGCGCAGGACGCGGGTGCGCAGCCCGGACGGCGCCTCCGCCGGTTCCTGCTGCAACGCGAAGATCGCGGTGCGGATCTCCTGGATGGTCACGTCCAGTTCGTCGACCGCCCGGCCGACGCCGGTCCGCACCTCGGGCACGGCCGACGAGCGCTGGGCGTTCTCCAGGGTCATCCCGGTGGCGAACAGCCGCTGGATGACCAGGTCGTGCAGATCACGGGCGATCCGGTCACGGTCCTCGTACACCGCGAGCCGTTCCCGGTCCCGCTGGGTCTCCGCCATCATCAGCGCGAGCGCGGCCTGCGAGGCGAACTGCGTGGCGAGGGTCCGTTCGGTCCGTGTGAACGGTCGTGCACCGCGGGCGCGGGGGGTGGCGAGTGCCCCCAGTACCCGGCCGCCGCTGTGCAGGGGCAGCAGCATGCCGGGACCGAAGAGGTCGGCGAGCCCGGTGGTCGCTCGGGGATCGGTGGCCAAGTCGTCCACGAAGACCGCCTCGCCGGCCAGCAGCTTCGCCGCCACCGGGCTCTCCGGCCCGATGATCGCCCCCAGGGGCACGGCGAGGTCGTCCGCGGAGACGGCGACGATCTCCAGCCCGCCCTCCGCGGCCGGCAGCAGCACGATCCCGGCCGCGGACGCGGCGAGGTGCCTGGCCTGTTCGGCGACGACGGAGAGCGCCTCGTCGGCGTCGCCGCCGGAGAGCAGGGCGGTGGTCACGGCCACCGAACCGTCGATCCACCGTTCGCGCTGGCGGGCGGCCTCGTACAGCCGGGCGTTGCCGATGGCGATTCCGGCCTCCGCGGCGAGCACCCGCACCAGGTGCAGGTCGTCGTCGCCGAACTCGCCCCCGTTCTCCTTCTCGGCCAGGTAGAGGTTGCCGAAGACCTCGCCCCGCACCCGGATCGGGACTCCGAGAAAGGTCCGTATCGGAGGGTGGCAGGGCGGGAACCCGGCGAACCTCGGATCGGCCGTCAGATCGGCGAGCCGCAGCGGAGCCGGGTCGTGGATCAGCGCCGCCAGCAGCCCCCGGTGCCCGTCGGGACGGCGTCCGATCGCATGGGCCACCTCGTCGGGGACGCCGTGGGTGACGAAATCGGCGAGCCCCGTGCCCTCCTCGTCGACGACACCGATGGCCGCGTAGCGGCAGCGGGCGATTTCGGCCGCCGTCTCGCAGATCCGGTCGAGGGTGGAATGCAGCTCCAGGCCTGTGCCGACGAAGCGCATGGCTTCCAGCAGTTCCGGTACGCGGGCGGCGAGTTCGGCGGACGGGCCCCGCAGGCCGCGGGGCGCCTCGGCCTCGTCCGCGGCTTCGTGTGGGTCCTTCGGGTCCTGCTCTGGCATACCCCGAGACTAGTTAGTACCGATTGGGGAGGAAACTCGGCGATTTTCCTGCCTGGTCGGCACCCGCGCGCCTGTCTCCCCGTACCGCACACGCTTCCTCGCACCACGCGGCCCGTCCCTCCGCACCGCACCCGCCCACCTCCTCGCACCACGCGGCCCGTCTCCCGTACCGCACCCGCCCACCCGGCTCCCCGCCCCGCGGCCCGCGCCCCGCCCGCATCCGGCGGCTCCCCCGCTCGCGCACGGACCGGCGCGTGCGCGCTCACCCGGGAACGCCATTGCCGTACCCGGCGAGCTGCGTCTGGGCGGGCGACGCGTGCGCGCTCACGCCGGAACGCCCGCAACGGCCCGCACCGGCCCCGTGCCCTCACTCTCGTTCTCGCGCTCCAGCATCCGCCGCAACGGCCCCTCCTCGGCGGCGAGATCGGCGTACGAACCGGCCTGCACGATCCGGCCCGCGTCCAGCACCAACACCTCGTCGACGGCTTCGAGCCCCCGCAGCCGGTGGGTGATCAGCACCGTCGTACGTCCCCGGGTCGCGTCCAGCAGGTCCTCGGTCAGGGCGTCCGCGGTCGCCAGGTCGAGGTGTTCGGCGGGCTCGTCCAGGACGAGTACGGGGAAGTCGGCGAGAACGGCACGGGCGAGCGCGAGCCGCTGCCGCTGACCGCCCGAGAGGCGTGCGCCGTGCTCGCCGACGAGGGTGTCGAGTCCTTCGGGCAGCGCCTCGGCCCAGTCGAGCAGCCGCGCCTGTCCGAGCGCGGCCCGCAGCTCCCCGTCCGTCGCCCCGGGACGGGCCAGCCGCAGGTTCTCCCGGATGGAACTGTCGAAGACGTGTGCGTCCTGGGCGCACAGGCCGACGAACGTCCGGACCGTGTCCCCCTCCAGCGCACAGGCGTCGACACCACCGATCCGGTACGTGCCCGCGCGGGCGTCCAGGAAGCGGAGCAGGACCTGCGCCAGGGTCGTCTTCCCCGAGCCGGACAGTCCTACGACAGCGATGCGCCGGCCCGCCGTCAGCGTCAGGTCCACGGCGTCCAGGGCGTCCCGTTCCGCCCCCGGGTAACGGGCCGACAGCCCCCGTACCTCCAGTGGGAAGGGCGAGTCGGGGGCCTGTGCCGGACTCTCCGGTTCGTGTACGGGCAGCGGGGCGTCCAGCACCTCGTACACCCGCTCCGCGCTCCGCTCGACCCGCTGCCGGAACTGCACGGCCAGCGGCAGTCCGGTCACCGCCTCGAAGGCGGCCAGCGGCGTGAGCACGACGACCGCGAGTTCCACGCCCGCGAGCCGCCCGTCCCGCACGGCGGGCAGGGCGACCAGCGCGGTGGCGACGACGGTCAGACCACCGATCAGGGCGGTGAGGCCGCCGCCGAGTGCCGTGGCGGCCGCCGCACGGGCCGAGATCCGGGTCAGCACCCCGTCGGCCTCCCGGGCCCGCTCCGCCCGGGCGGGCAGTGCGCCCGCGACGGTCAGCTCAGCGGTCCCGCCGAGGAGATCGGTGACCCGGGTCGCCAGGTCGGCGCGGGCGGGGGCCAGCCGGCGTTCCGCCTGAAGGGAACAGGCGCCACTGATCCACGGCACCCCCGCCCCCGCCAGCAGCAGCCCGACGGCCAGCACGGCGCCGGCCGCGGGGAGCAGCAGGCCGACGAATCCCACGGTGGCCGCTCCCACGAGTACCGCCGTCCCCGCGGGCAGCAGCCAGCGCAGCCAGTAGTCCTGGAGGGCGTCGACGTCGGCGACCAGCCGGGAGAGCAGGTCTCCGCGGCGGGTCCGGCGCAGCCCCGCGGGTGCGATCCGCTCCAGACCCCGGTAGACCGCCACGCGCAGTTCCGCCAGCATCCTGAGTACCGCGTCGTGCGACACCAGGCGCTCGGCGTAGCGGAAGACGGCCCTGCCGATACCGAAGGCACGGGTCGCGGTCACGGCGACCATCAGATAGAGCACCGGGGGCTGTTCGGAGGCACGGGAGATCAGCCAGCCGGAGACGGCCATGAGCCCGACGGACGAGCCCAGGGCGAGGCTGCCCAGCAGCAGCGCGAGCGCGAGTTGTCCGCGCCGCGCCCCCGCCGCCTTCCGGACCCGGGCGAGGACGTGTCCGGTGCGGCCTCCGGGGTGCCGCGACTCCTCAGTCTCCGCCGCCTCGTCGGCTCCCTCGTCGCGCGCCGCCGACTGCCGGGGCACCGGGGCCGCCTCTCCGGACCCCGTCTTCCGGGCCTCCGCCGGGCCGGAATCCGCAGCCGGTTCGAGGGCCACCACCCGGTCGGCCACCGCGAGCAGCGCGGGCCGGTGCACGACCAGCAGCACGGTCCGCCCCACCGCGAGCCTGCGTACCGCCTCGACGATCCCCGCCTCGGTCTCGCCGTCCAGGCTCGCGGTCGGCTCGTCGAGCAGCAGCAGCGGGCGGTCGGCGAGGAAGGCACGGGCGAGCGCGAGCCGCTGGCGCTGGCCGGCGGACAGCCCCGCGCCGTCCTCGCCGAGAACCGTCAGCTCTCCGTCCGGGAGCCGGGCGACGAAGTCGTACGCCCCTGCGTCCCGCAGTGCCGCCATGACCGCCGTGTCGTCCGCGTCCGGCCGGGCCAGCCGCACATTCTCCGCGATCGTGCCCGCGAACAGATACGGGCGCTGCGGAACCCAGGCGATCTGTTCGCGCCAGCGCTCCAGGTCCAGCGTCGCCAGGTCGGCGTCGCCGACCCGTACCCGCCCCTCGTCGGGCGCGGTGAAGCCCAGCACCACATTGAGGAGAGTGGACTTCCCGACGCCGCTCGGGCCGGTCAGGGCGACGGTCTCCCCCTCCTCCACCACCAGGGAGGCCCGGTCCAGGGAGGGCGCGGCGCGGCCCTCGTGCCGTACGGTCACGCCCTCCAGCTCCAGCCGCAGCGGCTCCGGGACGTCCGCCGTGCCGCCCTTGCGGGGTTCGGTCTCCAGGACCGCGAAGATCTCCTCCGCGGCCGAGAGCCCCTCGGCGGCGGCGTGGTACTGCGCTCCGACCTGGCGGATCGGCAGATACGCCTCCGGGGCCAGGATCAGCACCACCAGGCCGGTGTAGAGATCGAGTCCGCCGTGCACGAGCCGCATGCCGATGGTGACGGCGACCAGGGCCACCGACAGGGTCGCCAGCAGTTCCAGGGCGAAGGACGACAGGAACGCGATCCGCAGGGTCCGCAGCGTGGCCTGCCGGTACTGCGATGTGATGGCCCGGATGGACTCGGCCTGCGCCTTGGCCCGGCCGAAGACCTTCAGCGTCGGCAGCCCGGCGACCACGTCGAGGAAGTGCCCGGAGAGCCGGGACAGCAGCCGCCACTGACGGTCCATATGCGCCTGAGTGGCCCAGCCGATCAGGATCATGAAGAGCGGGATGAGCGGAAGCGTCACCACGATGATCGCCGCCGACACCCAGTCCTCGGTGACGACTCTCGCCAGGACGGCCACCGGAACGACCACCGCGAGTCCGAGCTGCGGCAGATAGCGCGCGAAGTAGTCGTCGAGCGCGTCGACACCACGGGTGGCGAGCGTCACCAGGGAGCCGGAGCGCTGACCGCTCAGCCAGCCGGGCCCGAGCTCCGTGGCACGCGCCAGCAGCCGGCCGCGCAGTTCGGACTTGACCGCCGCGCTGGCGCGGTACGCGGCCAGTTCGGTCAGCCAGGAGACCAGGGCCCGGCCGAGCGCTACCGCTGCGAGCAGGATCAGCGGGGTCCGCAGCCCGGAGACGGTCAGCCCGTCCTCGAACCCGCCCACCACGATGTCGGCGATGAGCATGGCCTGGGCGACGACCAGCACCGCCCCGACCGTACCGAGTGCCACCACGGCCACCAGGAAGAAGCGGGTGGCTCGGGCGTGGCGGAGCAGACGCGGGTCGATCGGTTTCACGTGAAACAGCCCCCATAAAGCTCGGTCGGTGGACCAGGACGGGGCCTGCCCGGCGGTTCAGGGCCGGTTGCCGGACAGACCCCCGGTGCGCTCAGTGCGCTTCGGCGATGTGCTGCGTACCGATGCGTTTGCGGAACACCCAGTAGGTCCAGCCCTGGTAGAGCAGGACGAGCGGGGTGGCGATCCCCGCGCACCAGGTCATGATCTTCAGCGTGTACGGGCTGGACGAGGCGTTGGAGACCGTGAGGTTCCAGGCGTCGTTCAGCGAGGACGGCATGACGTTCGGGAAGAGCGTCAGGAAGAGCATCGCGACGGCGGCCGCGATCGTCACACCGGAGAACGCGAACGACCATCCCTCGCGCCCCGCCGCGACCGCACCGATCGCCGCGACCAGCGACACCGCCGCGACGATCATCGCCAGCAGGCTCCAGCCGTCACCGTTGTCGATCTGGGTCCAGATCAAAAAGCCGAGCGCGAGCACCGCGGTGACCGCACCGAGCTTCAGCGCCAGTGTGCGCGCCCGGTGCCGTATGTCGCCGACCGTCTTGAGTCCGGCGAACACGGCTCCGTGGAAGGTGAAGAGAGTGAGCGTGACCAGTCCGCCGAGGATGGCGTACGGGTTGAGCAGGTCCCAGAAGTTGCCCACGTACTCCTTACTGGCGTCGATCTTCACGCCGCGCACGATGTTCCCGAAGGCCACGCCCCAGAGCAGGGCCGGGATCAGCGAGGTCCAGAAGATCGCGTGTTCCCAGTTGGTCTGCCACCGGTCCTCGGGGCGCTTCGACCGGTACTCGAAGGCGACGCCCCGCACGATCAGACAGACCAGGATGATCAGCAGCGGCAGGTAGAAGCCGGAGAACAGAGTGGCGTACCACTCGGGGAACGCGGCGAAGGTCGCGCCGCCCGCGGTGAGCAGCCACACCTCGTTGCCGTCCCAGACCGGCCCGATCGTGTTGATCAGGACCCGCCGTTCCTTGCGGTCACGGGCGAGCAGTTTGGTGAGGATCCCGATCCCGAAGTCGAAGCCCTCCAGGAAGAAGTAGCCGGTCCAGAGGACGGCGATGAGCACGAACCAGACGTCGTGGAGTTCCATCTCTCAGCTCCTCGGCTCAGTAGGAGAAGGCCATCGGCCGGTCGGCGTGCTCGTCGCCGCCGATCTTGGTGGGCGGGTTGAGGTCGGCCTCCGTGAGCTCCGGCGGTCCGGCCTTGATGTACTTCACGAGCAGCTTGACCTCGATCACCGCGAGGATGGCGTAGAGCAGGGTGAAGCCGATCATCGACGTGAGCACCTCGCCCTGCGAGACGCCAGGGGAGACCGCGTCCCGGGTCTGGAGCACTCCGTAGACCACCCAGGGCTGGCGGCCCATCTCGGTGAATATCCAGCCCCAGGAGTTGGCGATCAGCGGGAAGGCCATGGTCCAGAGCGCCAGGATCCAGTAGCACTTGGCGAACTTGGGGCTGAGTGCCTTGTTCTTGAAGAGGACCAGATGCGGTACCTCGTCCTCTCCGGTGCGCAGCGCGGCAGGCAGCATGAACTTCCTGCGCGTCATCCACAGCCCGAGGAGGCCGAGGGCGAAGGACGCCATCCCGAAGCCGATCATCCAACGGAAGCTCCAGAAGGCGACCGGGATGTTGGGCCGGTAGTCGCCGGGGCCGAACTTCTCCTGCTCGGCCTTGTTGATGTCGTTGATGCCGGGAACGTGCGAGGTGAAGCTGTTGTCCGCGAGGAAGGACAGCATGCCGGGGATGGAGATCTCCACGGTGTTGTGGCCCTTGGCCACGTCACCGACCGCGAAGATCGAGAAGGGCGCCCCGTCCTGCCCCTCCCAGAGGGCCTCGGCGGCGGCCATCTTCATGGGCTGCTGCTTGAACATGACCTTGCCGAGCTGGTCACCGCTGACGGCGGTGAGGAGTCCGGCGATCACGACCGTGACCAGTCCGAGCCGCAGCGAGGTCCGCATCACCGGGATGTGCTTCCTGCGCGCCAGGTGGAATGCGGCGATGCCGACCATGAAGGCGCCTCCGACCAGGAAGGCGGCGGTGATGGTGTGGAAGAACTGGGCGAGCGCCGTGTTCTGGGTGAGCACGTGCCAGAAGTCGGTCAGCTCGGCCCGGCCGCGCTCCTCGTTGATCCGGTAGCCCACCGGGTGCTGCATCCAGGAGTTGGCCGCCAGGATGAAGTAGGCGGACAGGATGGTCCCGAGGGACACCATCCAGATGCAGGCGAGGTGGATCTTCTTCGGAAGCTTGTCCCAGCCGAAGATCCACAGCCCGATGAACGTGGACTCGAAGAAGAACGCGATGAGCGCCTCGAACGCGAGCGGGGCACCGAAGATGTCGCCGACGAACCGCGAGTAGTCGGACCAGTTCATGCCGAACTGGAACTCCTGGACGATGCCGGTGACCACGCCCATGGCGATGTTGATCAGAAAGAGTTTGCCCCAGAACTTCGTCGCTCTGAGGTACTTCTCCTTGTTCGTACGCACCCAGGCGGTCTGCAGGCCCGCGGTGAGCGCGGCGAGAGAGATCGTCAGCGGAACGAACAGGAAGTGGTAGACGGTGGTGATCCCGAACTGCCAACGCGCCAGTGTTTCCGGCGCCAGCGCTAGCTCCACGTCGCCTTCTCCTTACATCGCCGTGATCACACGAGCATTCTGCCCGTTAAATCCGATTAACCACGGGAAGAACAGGACATGCTTGTGAACGCGTTCACATTCACAATCAAATTATGACGCACAGCCTTTCGGGATGTTCGGGCGGGGTACCCCTCTCTCGGGACGATCCGATCAATCCGCCTGAAGCAGACACATGGGCACACCGAAGCCCCGGCACGCGTCCGAACCCGGACACCCACGCACGAAGAGGCCCCGTACCCGATCACCGGATCGAGGTACGGGGCCCGTACGCCCGGCGCGCGAGCCGCGGTCCGCGCGCCCTTCGACGGCTCCCCGCAGGACCACGCCGTTCCACGGCCTCCTGCGGTTCCGCGCCGCTCTACGGCTCTACAGCTCCCGGCGGTACGACTCCGCCACCTTCAGAAACAGGTCGTTCGCCTCGTCCTCACCGATCGTGACCCGTACGCCCTCACCCACGAACGGCCTGACCACCACGCCGGCCCGCTCGCACACCGCGGCGAAGTCGGCCGTGCGCTCCCCCAGTCGCAGCCACACGAAGTTCGCCTGCGACTCCGGCACTGTCCATCCCTGCTCCACCAGCGTCCGCTGCACCCGGTCGCGCTCGACGACCAAGGAGCCCACGCGCCCCAGGAGCTCGTCCTCCGCGCGCAGCGAGGCCACCGCCGCGTCCTGCGCGAGCTGGCTGACCCCGAAGGGCACCGCCGTCTTGCGCAGCGCGGCCGCCACCGGCTCGTGCGCCACGGCGAAGCCGACCCGCAGTCCGGCCAGCCCGTACGCCTTGGAGAACGTGCGCAGCACCGCCACATTGGGCCGGTCCCGGTAGATCTCGATGCCGTCCGGCACCTCGGCGTCGCGGATGAACTCCCGGTACGCCTCGTCCAGCACCACCAGGACATCGCCGGGCACCCGGTCCAGGAAACGCTCCAGCTCGGCCCGGCGCACCACGGTGCCGGTCGGATTGTTCGGGTTGCAGACGAAGATCAGACGGGTGCGGTCGGTGATCGCCTCCGCCATGGCGTCGAGGTCGTGTGCCTCACCGTCGGTCAGCGGCACCTTCACCGAGGTCGCCCCGCTGACCTGGGTGATGATCGGGTACGCCTCGAAGGAGCGCCAGGCGTAGATCACCTCGTCGCCCGGACCCGAGGTCGCCTGGAGCAGCTGCTGCGCCACCCCGACCGACCCGGTCCCGGTGGCGAGATGCGAGACGGGCACACCGAAACGGTCGGCCAGCTCGTTCATCAGGCCGGTGCAGGCCATGTCCGGGTAGCGGTTGAAGTTCGCGGCCGCCGCCAGGGCGGACTCCATCACGCCGGGCAGCGGGGGGTACGGATTCTCGTTGGAGGACAGCTTGAAGGCGACCGGTCCGCCGGCCGCCGCGGGCTTGCCCGGCACATAGGCGGGAACGCCGTCCAGCTCGGCGCGCAACTTGGGGCTCGTCTCGCTCACCGCAGATCCTCCTCGACCGTCTGTACACATCAATACTGCTCACCTTATGAGGATTGGGCGCCGCTGCGAATGGCCCGTGCGCCTTCGGACGCCCGGTGCGGCCGGGCGCACGGGAACGGCCTGTGCACCCCAATCGCCCGGTGCGACCAGGAATGGGGGAGCGCGTTCGACCTTGACGCGCGCCGGTGGCTCACGCCGTGGCGCGCGTCCCTCGAAGAGGTGAGATGAGACCTCTTCGAAACATCGACCATTTAGTAGACCCATCGCGTTCAGCGCATCACATACCACGGCGTATTCGCCCAACGACCTGGCCTTACAAGGTATTTGACGCCGTCTGATCATGCAGAAACGTGCCTGTCAACGCATGAATATGCGACCGGGCCGACCTCCCGCACGCCCCCTACTATCGGCTCGCCATGACAGCAGCAGGGAAGCACCAGGTGAGCCGGGCGGAGACGCCCCGGCGCGGCAGCCGGCAAGGACGAGCGGGAATCCGGGACGTGGCCGCCGCCGCCGGGGTCTCCATCACGACCGTCTCCGACGCGCTCAACGGCAAGGGCAGGCTCCCGGACGCCACCCGCCGCCATGTCCGCGAGGTCGCAGAGCGCCTGGGCTATCGCCCGTCCGCCGCGGCCCGAACCCTCCGTACCGGCAAGTCCGGCCTCATCGGCCTGACCGTGACGACGTACGGCGACGAACCCTTCACGTTCACCGAGTTCGCGTACTTCGCCGAGATGGCCAGAGCGGCCACCTCCGCGGCGCTCGCCCGCGGCTACGCACTCGTCATCCTGCCCGCCACCTCGCGCCACGACGTCTGGTCGAACGTCGCCCTCGACGGCACCGTCGTCATCGACCCCTCCGACCAGGACCCGGTCGTCACGGAGCTCGTACGGCAAGGACTGCCCGTCGTGTCGGACGGACGCCCGGCCGGCGCCCTCCCGGTCACCGCCTGGGTCGACAACGATCACGGCGCCGCCGTGCTCGACCTCCTCGACCACCTCGCCTCCGCCGGGGCCCGACGCATCGGCCTGCTCACCGGCACCACGACCGACACGTACACCCGCCTCTCCACCACCGCGTACCTGCGCTGGTGCGAGCGCGTGGGCCAGGACCCGGTGTACGAGTCCTACCCCGCCCACGACCCGTGCGCGGGCGCGGTCGCCGCAGACCGGCTGCTCGCCCGCCCGGACCGTCCCGACGCCGTCTACGGGCTCTTCGACCCCAACGGCACCGACCTCCTGGCGGCCGCCCGCAGATACGGGCTGCGCGTCCCCGAGGACCTGCTGCTGGTCTGCTGCAGCGAGTCCACCGTGTACGCGACGACCGAGCCGCCCATCACCACCCTCTCGCTCAAACCGCGCAGAATCGGCACGGCGGTCGTCCAGCTCCTCATCGACGCCATCGAGGGCGTGGATCACGGCGGCCCGGTGGAGCAGGTCATACCGACGGAGCTCATCGTCCGGACGTCCTCGCAACGCCGTCCGCCCCGCACCACGGTCAGCGCGCCGCGCTCCCCCGCCAGGGATTGAACAGACGAATTCGGACCAAACGGCCGGTGAGCCGGACATGCTCCGGGATTCACCACCCCTGGTGCGTCACACAGCACGATTCGCATTCCTATGATGGGCGCACGACACCGCGGACCGCCCCGACCAGCAGGCCCGTCAGGTGTACGGCGGCGCGACGGTGGTGGAGGGGTCGATGACACAGGGGGCCGGTCAGGAACCCGTGGTGCGGACTGCGACGTTGCGCGACTTCCGCGTGCCGCCCTACGCGCAGACCCCGGTACCGCCCGCGTCCCCGCATCCGGGCAACGCCCTGCCCGGGGACGCGCTGCCGGACGGGTACACGCCCACCGAACGCGACCTCCCGGTGATCAACCGCGGTGACACCGTCCAGGTACAGGCCGTGCCGGAACCCTGGCCGACCCGCGAGCCGGGACTCGGGCCGCTCTACGTCGTCGGCGACGTCCACGGCTACCTGGACGAACTGGTCGCCGCCCTCGCCGAGCAGGGACTCATCGACTCCGACGGCAGGTGGGCCGCGGGCAACACCCGGCTCTGGTTCCTCGGCGACTTCACCGACCGCGGTCCGGACGGCATCGGCGTCATCGACCTCGTGATGCGCCTCTCCGCCGAGGCCGCCGCCGCGGGCGGGTACTGCAAGGCGTTGATGGGAAATCACGAGCTGTTGCTCATCGGCGCCAAACGATTCGGCGACACGCCGGTGAACTCGGGCGCGGGCACTGCCACCTTCCAGGCCGCCTGGCTGCTCAACGGCGGCCAGAAGAACGACATGGAGCGGCTCCAGGACGTCCACCTCCAGTGGATGTCCCGCCTCGACGCGATCGTCGAGGAGGACGGGCATCTGCTGATGCACTCCGACACGACGGCGTACCTCGACTACGGCAGCACCATCGAGGACGTCAACGACACGGTGCACGCCATTCTCACGCGCAACGACGCCGACGAGTGCTGGGACCTCTTCCGCAAGTTCACCAAGCGGTTCGCCTTCCGTGACGACGCGGGACCGCAGACCGTACGGGAACTGATGGCCGCCTACGGCGGACAGCGCATCGTCCATGGTCACAGCCCCATTCCCTACCTCCTCGGCGAGGTCGGGTCGGAGGACGGAGAGGACAGCTCGGGTCCCGTGGTCGAAGGCCCGCACGTGTACGCCGACGGGCTCGCCATCGCCATGGACGGCGGAGTGACCATGGCCGGAAAGCTGCTGGTCGTCCAACTCCCCCTGCATGACTGACGGTTTTACGGGAAGACGCTTCCACGACCTGACCACGACGAGCACCGGGCCTATTTCCGGAAACCCCCTGTCACCGCGTGCCGTGGTCGCTCTACCATCGGCGTATCCGTAGCAGGCTCTCCTCCGTTTCCGCCCAACTGCCCGGCATTGACGGGCCATCGGGCCCGACGGAGCATCGGGGGATGCACATGAGAAGCGCTCCGCACCTGCTGACCGAGGACCGCCCCGAGTACGAGCGGATCCTCGACGACGCACTGCGCCACGCCCATCGACGGCCGGATCTGGCCGCCGTCGGCGAACGGCTCAACGCCGTACAGCTGCGCACCATGGCGCTGGCCGCCACGGACATGATCACGGCGACGGCGGCCACCGAGTACGACCACTACGTGCGGGCCCGTGAGGAACTGCGCGGCGCGGCCGACGGAGAGGACCCGCCCGCCGGATCGGACACGGACCGTCCGGGCCGGTCGGGCGCCGGCGCGGGAGCGGTCGTCACGGTCCTCGCGCCCGTGCTCGCCGGCACCGCCGCGTTCATATTCCTGCTGGTCGGCTATCTGCTGAAGCTGCTCAGTCCGCCGCCCGCCTTCGCCTCGACCCTGGTCACCGCGGGCTGGTTCTTCGCCGTGGTCATGGCCGCCGCCATCCTGGTCGCCGCCGTCGGACTGCTGATCACCGCGCTGCGCAACGGCTCCGCTTCGGAGAACGCCGTACGCGACGAGACCGAGCTGCCGGAGGACGTGGCGCGGGCCCGGGAAGCCTGGCGGCACGCGCTGCTGGAACGCGGCATCCTGCCGTTCCTGCGCGACGCCCTCGACGACCCCGAGGCCGCGTCCACCGCACGCACACCACAGCGCTCGCCGAACCGCATCCCGAAAGTCGGCTACAGCCGCCCCGACTTCTCCGGCCCGGACGAGGGCCCGGCCGCGGGCCCCCGGCCGACCTTCACCAGCCCGGACTTCACCAGCCCCGACTTCGGCAGCCCCGAGCACGACGTGGAATGACGGCGCCGCCGCACGTGCCCCTCCCCCGGAGCCCGGTCACGCGGGCCCCGCACCACACCCCCTCCACCCCGCCCCGGGCCCTGGTCCGGGCGGACCAAGGATGCGGACGGGCCGCGCCCGGTCACAGATCCCAGGACCTCGGGCGCGGCTGCCCCTCCCACTCGGGACGGAGCAGCGAGAACACCGCGACGTCGTACCGCCGCCCCCGGTGCAGGCACGCCGACCGGCTCACCCCCTCCCGGGTGAACCCCGACCCGTCGAGGACGGCGAGCGCGGCCGCGTTGTCCGCGTGGGTGACGGCCCGGAGGCGGTACAGGGGAAGCTCCCCGAACGCCAGATCCGTCAGTGCGTCCAGAACCCGCGTGCCGTATCCGCGACCACGGTGCCGCGGGGACAGCAGCAGCTCGACGTCGGCGGTGCCGTCGGCGTAGTTCTGGTCGGTGAGGGCCGCGTGGCCCACGGGGGTGCCGTCGGCGAGCACGATGAGGAAGTCGTCCCGGTCCTGGTCCTCCTGATCGCGCTCGATCTGCTCGCGCAGCGAGGCGAGCGAACGCGGCCAGACCCCCATCACATGGGCGGTCGCCGGATCGCACCGCCACTCCTGCAACAGCTCGGCGTCCTCGGTCTCGACGGCGACGAAGGCGATGTCCCGCCCGCGCCAGCACGGCTGCCGGTCCGCTTCCACCACCCGCACCGCGTCCGTCGTGTCCACTGCGTCCCGCGCCTGTGTCGTGTCCGCCCTCTGCCCCGTCATGCCGCTCATGCGCGGATACTACGGAGACCCGGCCGTCGCGTTCATCCGTTTTCCGCCCCCGCGGGCGCGGTTTCCGTGTGGCCGGTGAGGAACCCGGGGAGGCGGGACCACGACGAAGGCAATGCGGGGGCGGACCGGGCACGGGGGCGAGCGAGGCGAGGGGGGCGGAACCCTGCGCTCCGCCTCTCTTGTCGCCCTGGTCGGCTCTCGCCTCAGTCCGCGACGGGCAGGTAGACGCGGTTGCCCGCCGCCGCGAACTCCTTCGACTTCTCCGACATCCCCGCCTCGACCTCGGCCTGCGACACCCCGTGTTCACGCCGGATGCCCTGGGAGATCTTCATCGAACAGAATTTCGGGCCGCACATCGAGCAGAAGTGCGCCGTCTTCGCCGGCTCCGCCGGCAGCGTCTCGTCGTGGAACTCCCGTGCCGTGACCGGGTCGAGCGCCAGATTGAACTGGTCCTCCCAACGGAACTCGAACCGGGCGTCGGAGAGCGCGTCGTCCCAGTCCTGCGCCCCCGGATGCCCCTTGGCGAGATCCGCGGCGTGGGCCGCGATCTTGTACGTGATCACGCCGGTCTTCACGTCGTCGCGGTTCGGCAGACCGAGGTGCTCCTTGGGCGTTACGTAGCAGAGCATCGCCGTGCCCCACCAGGCGATCATCGCCGCGCCGATGCCCGAGGTGATGTGGTCGTACGCCGGAGCGACATCGGTGGTCAGCGGGCCGAGCGTGTAGAAGGGCGCCTCCTCGCAGATCTCCTGCTGGAGATCGATGTTCTCCTTGATCTTGTGCATCGGGACATGGCCCGGCCCCTCGATCATGGTCTGGACGCCGTACTGCTTGGCGATCGTGTTCAGCTCCCCGAGCGTGCGCAGTTCGGCGAACTGCGCCTCGTCGTTGGCGTCCGCGATCGAGCCGGGGCGCAGCCCGTCGCCGAGCGAGTACGTCACGTCGTAGAGGGCGAGGAGTTCGCAGAGCTCCTCGAAGTTCTCGTAGAGGAACGACTCCTTGTGGTGGGCGAGACACCACGCCGCCATGATCGAGCCGCCTCGCGAGACGATGCCGGTCTTGCGGCGGGCGGTCAGCGGAACGTACGGCAGGCGTACGCCGGCGTGCACCGTCATGTAGTCGACGCCCTGCTCGGCCTGTTCGACGACGGTGTCCCGGTAGATCTCCCAGGTCAGCTCCTCGGCCTTGCCATCGACCTTTTCGAGGGCCTGGTAGAGGGGCACGGTGCCGATCGGCACGGGCGAGTTGCGCAGAACCCACTCACGGGTGGTGTGAATGTTGCGGCCGGTGGAAAGGTCCATGACCGTGTCGGCGCCCCACCGCGTCGCCCACGTCATCTTCTCCACCTCCTCCTCGATGGAGGACGTCACCGCGGAGTTGCCGATGTTGGCATTGACCTTCACCAGGAACCGCTTCCCGATGATCATCGGTTCGATCTCGGGGTGGTTGACGTTGGCGGGCAGCACGGCCCGGCCCGCGGCGATCTCCTCGCGCACCACCTCCGGCTCGACGTTCTCCCGGATCGCCACGTACTCCATCTCCGGGGTGATCTCACCCCGCCGGGCGTACGCGAGCTGGGTCACCGGTCGGCCGTCCCGGCTGCGGCGCGGCAGCCGGGGCCGGCCGGGGAAGACGGCGTCGAGATTGCGCAGCCCTTCCCCGAGCTGTCGGCTTCGCTCGAGCAGGGGAGACCCCATACGCGGCGAGGTGTGCTTGAGCCCGTCGTCCTCGGGCCGGACGGGCCGGCCCGGGTACTCCTCGGTGTCGCCCCGCGCGGTGATCCAGTTCTCCCGCAACGACGCGAGCCCGCGACGGACGTCGGTCTCGACGTCGGGGTCGGTGTACGGCCCCGACGTGTCGTACAGCGTCACGTCCTTGCCGTTGGTGAGGTGTACCTGACGGACCGGCACACGGATGTCGGGGCGTGGCCCCTGGACGTATCCCTTGTGCCAGCCGATGGACTTCCCGGCCTCGTCGCTCTGGCTGGAGGCAGGCGTGCGTGCGTCCGATGTGGTCATGAGACCTACTCCCTACGCCGGCATTACCCGGTAACAGGTTCAGCGGTCGGCGCAGCTCGTCCCGTACGGACGTACGGATATCAGCGCCCTCTCAGCCCGGTGCTCCGAGCTCCCGCGTGTGCAAAGGTTCCTCCACGCTAGCGCCCCGTCCGGCGGAATGAACAGAGGGTCCCTTGCCTCCTTGCGATGATCGCCCGGTGACGTCCCTCCCCAGCGTTTCCGAACCGCCGAGTCCCCATCACGGCCATACGCACGCCCACGGCCCCGCGGCGCCCGTCTCCAGACATCTGCGGAAGGTCATCGCGGCTGTACTGATCCCGTTCGCCGCCGCGGTCCTCGCCGGACTGGTGGTGCTCTGGCCGGGCGGTGCGCCACCGCACGAACGAACCGGTGTCGGCTTCGACCGGCAGACCCAGCAGGGCAAGGTGGTGAACGTCGACACAGTGGACTGCAAGGAGGTGAACGCCTCTCAGATGCCGGTCGGCGGCGAGACCGTTCCGCAGTCGGCGGGCCGCACCGGGCTGTGCGCGAAGGCCACGGTCGAGGTGACGACCGGTCACGACAAGGGCCGGCGGTTCGTGGAGATCGTCCAGCCCGACGCACCGCGTCAGCTGCGCGAGGGGCAGGGCGTGGTCGTGGCGTACGCCCCGGACGCGCCCCACGACCTGCAGTACTCGGTGACCGATGTGAACCGGAAGTTCCCGATGGCGCTGCTGGCCGGGATCTTCGCCCTGGTCGTGGTCGCGGTGGGCAGGATGCGCGGGGTGATGGCGCTGATCGCGCTCGCCGTGTCGTTCGCCGTGCTGACCCTGTTCATCCTCCCGGCCATTCTCCAGGGCTCGAATCCGCTGATCGTGGCGGTGGTCGGGTCCAGTGCCATCATGCTGATCGCGCTCTACATGTGCCACGGGCTCACCGCCCGCACCTCGGTCGCGGTGGTGGGCACACTGATCTCGCTCCTGCTGATCGGGCTGCTCGGCTCGCTGTTCATCGGCTGGGCGAGCCTGACCGGCAACACCGACGACAGCACCGGCCTCATCCACGGCCTGTATCCGCGCATCGACATGAGCGGCCTGCTGCTGGCCGGCGTCATCATCGGTTCGCTCGGGGTGCTCGACGACGTGACGGTCACCCAGACGTCGGCCGTCTGGGAACTGCACCAGGCGAACCCGACGATGGGCGTGCGGGGGCTCTACCGGGCGGGGATCAGGATCGGGCGCGATCACATCGCCTCGGTCGTCAATACGCTGGTGCTCGCCTACGCGGGCGCCGCGCTGCCGTTGCTGCTGCTGTTCTCGATCGCCAGGAGCAGCGTGGGCACGGTGGCCAACAGCGAGCTGGTGGCGGAGGAGATCGTACGGACGCTGGTCGGTTCGATCGGGCTGGTCGCATCGGTGCCGGTGACGACGGTGCTCGCCGCGCTGGTGGTCTCCGCGGACCGCACAGGGCTCGGCGCGGAAGCCGGAGCTCCAGCACCCGTACGGACCGGGAAGGGCCGCCGCCGCAGGGCGAAGCCATGAGCACCCCGGAACGAACATCGGCCGACAGACGAGGAGCGGTCCTGATTACGGAGAGCGATTCACCCATTCGGCGGATGCCGTGTTCGACCGGCGGGCACCAGTCGGCGACACCGTGTTCTTCAGCCGGCGTTCTGCTCCTCGGCGAGGATCCGGCCCAGGGCCTCCTCCAGGTTTCCCTCGAAGTCACCCAGCGTGCGCTCCTGTCCGAGCGGCACGAGCTTGTCGGTCCGGTCGAGAAAAGCCACGAGCGGCGCCGAACCAGCCCGGAAGAGGGCGCGGTCGGCGCCCACCTGAAGGCGGATGTGTACATCGGAAAGCCCCTCGGGATCCGTGGGCCCGATGTGCACATCGCCGTCGCCACTGGGGCTGTTGAGGCCGTCGAGCAACAACTCACGGCCGAATGCCCAGGTGACGGGGGCGTCACCGGGCAGATGGAAGGTCATCCGAATCGCATACGGATCACACACTTCGTACCGGAGTTCCACCGGGATCCGGAAAGAGAGCTCCTCGGAGACGAGAAAGCTCATCATGACCTCAGCTTGAACCGACTCGCGCATCGTTCAACCCCGCAGTAGATGAATCTGGCCAGGAATGATCCCCCATGGCCCTATTGACGCCATCGTGGTGCACGCGATAGCAGATCACAAGGAGTGATTTTTCAGATACTGATAGAGAACACGAACGAACGCAAGAGGCTGGCCACCTCACCACGTAGTTGTTCGACTGCAGGGAGCAATCGGCATTCCTGTTCCAGGGGTACTGAAATCGCCATGGCGGCGGCGGTGAAGCCGGCGGTGATCGGGATAGCCGCACAGACCGTTCCCAGGGCGTACTCCTGCCGTTCGATGACGGGTTCCATGCGCTCCAGCGACCGCAGCCGCTCCAGGAATGTCGCACGGTCCCTCACCGAATACGGGGTCAGCGGCCGTACCGGATGCCGGTTCAGGTGGTCCTCGCGCGCCTTCTCGTCCAGTCGGCTCAACAGGCACTGGCCGATCGCGTGTGCGTGCCCGGTCTCCCGGAAGGACGCCCATTCGCGCACGGCGGGCATGGCGGGGTCATCGGCGACCGCGACGAGTTCGATCTCGCCCTCGCGGTAGACGGCGCAGTACACGGGGACACCGATGGCCTCGCGCCAGCGGCTCAGCGACTCGGACATCCTGCTGCGACGATTCTGCGGCGTACCCTCGGCGGTCAGACGCTCGGCGGCGGCGCCGAAGCGGAACACTCCGCTGTCACGACGCAGATAGCCCTCGTGCGTCAGGGTGCGCAGCAGGTGATAGGCCGTGGGAAGGGGGAGCCCCGCCTCCCTGGCCAGCTGCTTCGCGGGCGCCCCGTCGCGATGCGCGCCCACTGCTTCCAGCAGCCTCAGCGCTCGCTGCACCGAGCCGATCAGGGTCGGGGAAGCGGTGCTCGATGCCGTGGTCAACGGTCACCCCCAGGCATGGTGACGGGCGGTCAGCCCGCCTGTGGGGGCCTCCCCCACAGACCGCCGCATGGCTGGGTCCGAGGGCCGAACACCGTGCAAACCACTGGTCATTGTGGTGACGGTCAGTTAATTCCCAGGTGGCGGCAGTGGAATGCCACCATATCGGCCGTATCCCCAAGGCGCGTTGTTTCGTTCCTGGCTTAGCTCAGCTGGGCTAACACCATGGCTGGTTTCCGATCCTCCTGATTACTACCAGCCACCATCTGAGGAGGACATGACCTTGCGCACGACGAAGACGAAACCGCCGACCAGGATCACGAAGAGCAGGATCTTGAAGAGCAGGCCGATCACGAAACCGAGCACGCTGGCGATCAGTCCCCCGAACACGACAATCGCGATCACCGGCACCGCGATCCACTTCACCCACCAGGGCATCCCGGCGAATATCTCCCGTACAGCCATCGTCCTCGCCTCATCTCTGTGCGTCCGTGCTCCGACACTCCCGATGCTAGAGGCGCGAAGGCACCGTAGGGGTTTTCCGCACCCCTTGCCGTCCCCTGATCGACCCCCTAAGGGCTGTCCCGTAATCCGTGGTGGACCAGCGCGCGGCGTCGGATGTGGTGCATCGCAAGGCGGAGGGGCGTCCGCATACTGACGTATGCGGATGTTCCGACAACGCGGCGAGGTGCCGCAGCCGTCGTCGCGCGCCCGCCAGGGATTACGGGACAGCCTTTAGGAATCCCTGACACCGGAACGTCCCTCCGGATGAGCGCCCCGTTCGGGGGGACGCTCAGCTCTCCGGCGGGGAGAAGACGACCACGACCCGCAGGTCCTCGGTGATGTGGTGGAACTTGTGGGGGGCCCCGGCCGGTACGTACACCACGCTCCCCCGGCCCACCTGTGTGGTCTCCGTGCCGACCGTGATCGAGCCGCGTCCGCTGACGACGAAGTAGACCTCGTCCTCCCGGTGCGGCTGCTGCGGGTCGAGCTCACCCGCGTTCAGCGCGTACAGGCCGACGGACATGTTCCGTTCCTTCAGGAACTGCAGGTAGGCGCCGTTGTTGGCTGCCCGTTCCGCTTCCAGTTCGTCCAGTCTGAACGCTTTCATTACCGTCCGCCCTTTGTTTCCCGATCCTGCCGGTGTCCGCCACCGACCGTGTCTGCCACGATCAGACACATGAAGAATTTCCTAGTCAAGACGATCGCCAACGCGGGTGCGCTGGCCGTGGCCATCTGGCTGCTGGACAACATCACGCTGGAGGGCGGCAGCACCGGGCGCAAGGCCCTCACACTGGCCCTGGTCGCCCTGATCTTCGGCCTGGTGAACTCCGTGGTGAAGCCGGTCGTGCAACTGGTGACCCTGCCGCTCTTCTTCCTCACGCTGGGTCTGTTCACCCTGGTGGTCAACGCGCTCATGCTGATGCTGACCTCCTGGCTGGCCGGTGTGTTCGACCTGAGCTTCCACGTCAGCGGCTTCTGGACCGCCGTGCTCGGCGGCCTGATCATCTCGATCGTGTCGTGGGCGCTGAACGTGGTGCTGCCGGACAAAGACTGATCCGGCAACCGCTGGAAACGGTCTGCAACGGTGGGGTGGACCGGCGACCGGCCCGCAAGAGCGACGAGGAGCGGCATGGACACCATGGGTGACGGAACCAGGGCGGTGCGGGCCGGGCTGCCCGGCCCGGTCCTCGCCGCGCACTTCCATCTCTCCGGCGACCCCACCGGCCCGTACACCTACGGGCGGGACACCAATCCGACCTGGACCCACCTGGAGCGCGCCATCGGCGAGCTGGAGGCTCCGGGGGAACTGGTCGAGACCGTCGTCTTCGCCTCCGGCATGGCGGCGCTCTCGGCCGTGCTGCTGTCCCGGGCCCGCACCGGCGACGTGGTCGTGCTGCCCGACGACGGATACCAGTTGCTGCCGCTGGTGCGTGAGCAGCTGGAGGCGTACGGCGTCGAGGTGCGGACCGCGCCGACCGGCGGCGCCGCCCAGCTCGCGGCCCTTCGGGGCGCCGCTGCTGTGGATCGAGACACCGTCCAACCCGGGGCTCGACGTCTGCGACGTGCGTCGGCTCGTCGAGGCCGCGCACACGGCGGGCACGCTGGTGGCCGTCGACAACACCCTCGCCACACCGCTCGGCCGGCGCCCGCTGGAACTGGGGGCGGACTTCTCGGTGGCCAGCGATACCAAGGGCATGACCGGCCACGGGGATGTCCTGCTCGGCCACGTGACCTGCCGCGACCCCGGGCCGGCGGCGGGGGTGCGGCGCTGGCGCAAAGTAGTCGGCGCGATCCCGGGCCCGATGGAGGCATGGCTCGCGCACCGTTCCCTCGCCACGCTGGAGTTGCGCGTCGAACGCCAGTGCGCCAATGCCCTGGTCCTGGCCGAGGTGTTGGCCGGGCGCCGGGAGGTGACCGGGCTGCGCTATCCCGGCCTTCCGGGAGACCCCTCGTACCCGGTCGCCGTGCGGCAGATGCTGCGCTTCGGTTCCGTGGTGTCGTTCGTGCTGCCCGACCGGGAACGGGCCGAGCGCTTCCTGGCCGAGCTGCGGCTGGCCGACGACGCCACGAGTTTCGGCGGCGTGCGTTCCACCGCCGAGCGGCGGGCGCGCTGGGGCGGCGACGCCGTACCGGAAGGCTTCATCCGTTTCTCCGTCGGCGCCGAGAACGCGGCGGACCTGGTGGCCGACGTGGAGCGGGCGCTGGACACGGCGCTGGGCGCGGGCTGACCGTCACGGACGGCCCGAGCCTCCCCCCTCGCGGCTCGGACCGTCCCGGTTCCTCATGTGAAGAACCGCCTGCACAAGGCTAATTGACCCTCCGTCAGTGTCCAATCACCGAAGCGGCACCGACCTATCGACATATTTATAGTTGTACGGGTCCGAAGTGTCGCGACGGTGAGGGGGACAGGACATGGACCTGTCCCTGCTGCGTACGTTCATCACGGTGCACCGGGCCGGTTCCTTCACCAGGGCCGCCGCGCTGCTCGGCCTCTCCCAGCCCGCGGTGACCTCGCAGATACGCACCCTGGAACGCCAGCTGGGCCGGCCGCTCTTCCTCCGTGGGGCCCGGGGTGTGACGCCGACCACCGTCGGCGACGAACTCGCGCACCGGGCGGCGCCCCATCTGGATGCGCTGGTCGAGATAGCCGAGACCGAGCTGGACGAGGAGTCGGCCGTACGGACCCTGCATCTGGCCGGACCGCCCGAGTTCACGTCGGCGCGCGCCCTGCCCGCGCTCGCACCACTCGTCGCCCAGGGGCTGACCCTGCGCAGTTCGTTCTTCACCACCGCCGAGGAGACCTTGGAGGGACTGGCCGCCGGGCACCATGATCTCGTCATCACGACATCCCGCCCCCGCGGCGGGCTCCTCACGGCGACTCCGCTCTGCGACGAGGAACATGTGCTGGTCGCAGCACCGCGCTGGGCCGCGCGCCTGGGGCCGGGGGTCTCACGGCACAACGGGCCGGTGGTGCTGGAGCAGATGCCGGTCGTGGAGGTGCACGAAAGCCTGCCGTTCGTCTCCCGATACTGGTCCGCCGTGTTCGACACCCGGCCCGCCGCCGCGGGAACCGTGATCGCCCCGGACCTGCGGGCCGTCCTGGAGTGCGCGGCGGCGGGTGCCGGTCTCGCCGTGCTGCCGCGCTATCTGTGCGAGGGGGCGCTGGCACGCGGGGAGGTCGTCGCGCTCCTCGATCCTCCGGTGCCCCCGCTGCGCACCTACTTCCTGGCCGTGCGGACCGGCACGCTCGCGCTGCCGCACATCGCTCGGGCGCACGAGTGGCTGCTGGGTGCCGCAGCCGACTGGTGAGCGCGGGACGGCCCGGCGCCCTCCGGGTGTTTCAGAACCGGTTCAGTGGGCCACGCTCTTGCCATGACCGAACGGCCCGTGGTCAAGCGCACCGCACGCGCCATTCTGCTCGACGGCAACGACCTCGTCCTCATCAAGCGGACCAAGCCCGGGATGGACCCGTACTGGCTCACACCCGGTGGCGGGGTCGATCCCGAGGACGCGACCGTCGTCGACGCCCTGCACCGTGAACTGGACGAGGAGCTGGGCGCCAAGGTCACCGATGTGGTCCCCTGCTTCGTCGACACCGTCGAGCACATCGAGGGCGGCGGGGTGAAGGGCGTCAAGGTCCAGCACTTCTTCGTCTGCCGGCTGGAGTCGATGGACCCGTCCCGGCGCCACGGCCCCGAGATCGACGCTCCCTGCGGGGAGTACGAGATCGTCCGGGTGCCCTTCAGCCGGATGGGCATCGCGGCCGTTCATCTCGTACCGCTGTCGCTGCGGCACTACCTGGACGGCAACATCGAGGGTGTACGGGCGATGCACGCGCCCGACCTGGGCTGATACACCGGCCCGGGAGCAGCGGGCGCCGGGGCGGTGGTGCAGCGGCGTCGACCGGGTGCCTCGCCCCGCGGCCCCGTGCCGCAGCTCATGGATGCGCGCCGTGGACCGGCGCCGTACACCGGCAGGGCATGCCGAGCCCGTCGGGGCGCGCTGTGTACGCCGGGGGCGCGCCTTGCCCGTCGTCGGTCGTTCGTCAGCCGGGGGCGACGGCGGCCAGTTCCTCGACGGAGTCGTGCCGGATGCGTTCGGCCGGTATTCCGATGCCTCTGAGCGCGTCCACGCTGCTGCGGATCATGCCCGGCGGGCCCGAGAGATAGGCGTCGTACTCGTGCCACGGGCCGCATTCGCGCACGGCCTCCGACAGCAACCCTCGCAGACCGCCCTCCCGCTCCGGTCGGCCCATGGAGACCACTGGTCGCACCACGAGCCAGGGAAAGGTCTCCTGGAGACGCATCATCGTCTCGATGTCGTACAGGTCGCGATCGCTGCGGGCCCCGTAGAAGACCTCCACGGGGCGCCGGTCGCCGTGTTCCGCGACATCCTCGACCAGTGCCTTGATCGGCGCGATGCCCGTGCCGCCGCCCAGACAGAGCAGGCCGTTGTGGGTGGAGTGGTCGATCGTCATCGAGCCGCTGGGCGCGCCGAGCCGCACGATGTCGCCGGGGCGGGCCCGGTGCACCAGGGCGTTGGAGACCCACCCGGCCGGGACCGCCTTGACGTGGAAGGTGAGCAGACCGTCGCGGCGGGGCGCCGACGCGAAGGAGTAGTGCCGCCAGACCCGGGGCCACCAGGGCGTCTCCATGGCCGCGTACTGACCGGCGACGAAGGGGTAGACCTGATCGGGACGGACGGTGAGAACCGCTATGTCGCGCGTTCTCGGCTCGTGCGAGACGACCTCCGCGTGCCACCAGGCCGGAGCCCACTGCTCGTCCTCGGCGGCCGCGTCGATCATGATCTGCGATATCGCGGTGTAGGCACGGACCCAGGCCGCCTCGACCTCTGCGTCCCACACGGTGGCCGCATAGCGGCTCAGTGCTCCGAGAAGGGCCTCGCCCACCGCGGGATAGTGGCCGGCCAGTGTGCCGTACTTGCGGTGCCCCCGGCCCAGTTCGCCGAGGTACGCGGTCAGCGCTCGGGGAGAGTCGAACCGGTCGGCCGCGCCGAGGATCGCGCGGAACAGGCGATCGCGCTGCATGTCCATCGCGACCGGGAACATGGCACGCAGGTCGGGGCGCCGGGTGAAGAGCAGGGCGTAGAAGTACGAGGTTGCCTGGTCGGCGACGGGCGAAATCTCGGTCAGCGTGCGGTGGATCAGAATCGCGTCGGGAGATCTGTCCGTCTCGTCTTCGGTCCACCTGGTGGCCGGAGCATCCATACTGTGCCTCGCCTTGAACATCTGCTGGTCGCCTCGTACCCGGACGTCCGCAGTAGCTGCCTGCGGACGTGGTCGGGCTCCTGTTTATGGTCGACGGCCGGTTCACTGTCGACGGTTCCCCGCCGGTTCGCCATGCCATGAACGCATACCGCCGTGAACGCGGACCGGACACGTGGCGGAGGGTCTACGTATCCGGATCAGCTTTCCCGTTACGCTCCTTTGCCCCCTTGTGCAGGTTTTGAACCCATCACGGCCGTTCGTGTCCTCGGCCACGCCGGGCCGCGCTCCGTCCGGCCGCGTCGAGATCCGGCACCAGCCTCACCCGGAGGCGACCGAGAACGCGCACCGCCCCACCGGACCGGACCGGGAAGTGGCACGTGTCATGCGCCGAGGCTAGTACGTGCGGTTACTCCCGCCGTCGGACGCCCGGCCTGCCTGTTCCCGGCACCGTGTTTCACGTGAAACCACTCAAGCGCACCGCCCGCCGCAGGCTCCTCGTCGCCCATGCCGCCGTGTCCGTGAGCTGGCTGGGACTGACCGTCGGACTGCTGACACTCAGAATCGCGGCTTTCCGCACCAACGACCCGGAAACCGCCTGGGCGGCCACCCGGGCCATGAAGATCTTCGGGGACTGGCTGATCGTTCCGTTCGCGATGTTCTCCCTGCTCAGCGGCCTCGCCCTGTCGCTCGGTACGCCCTGGGGGCTGGCCCGGCACCGGGTCTTCTGGCTCACCTTGGTCGCCGCGGCACTGTCGGTCTTCGCATTGCGTCCCGCCATCGACGAAGCAGCGGCCCGTGGCTCCGTCGGCTTCGACCTGATCGTCGCCCCTACGGTGGCGACGACCACCTATCTGTTCGTCACGGCGATATCGGGAATGAAGCCCTGGGGGACGACCCGGCCCGGCCGTCGGCTGCACCGCACAGCCGACAAAGGTAAAGGAACGGTGGGTACGGGCAAAGGAGCGGCCGGTACCGGTAAAGGAGTGGACGCGATGTCCTCCCGTCGGTCAGCCTGACCCTCATGCCCACCCCGCTGCCCCGCCCGCTCGCCGGACTGCGCATCCGGCGTCTCACCCCGGGCGACCTGGTCGCCTGCGCCGATCTCTGCGAGGACCGCGGCTGGCCGCGCGACGAGCACCGATGGGGCCTGCTCCTGGCCGCGGGGACGGGCTACGGCATCGACGACCCCGAAGGGGGCGGCGGGCTGATCGCCACGTGCGTGGTGACCTCCTACGGCCCGCGACAGGCCGCCATCGGCATGCTGCTCGTCGCCGGACGCCACGCGCGTCAGGGGCTCGGACGGCGTCTGATGCGCCATGTGATCGACGAGACGGACGGCGCCTCCCTCATCCTGTACGCGACATCCGAGGGACGGCCGCTCTACGAACAACTCGGCTTCAAGGCGGTGGGCCGCACCGAACGGGTCACCGGCGCGTTCCGGCGGACGGACGACGGCGGGTGTGCCGTGGACATCCGTCCGGCCACGGCCGACGACCTGCGCGCCCTCGTCCGGCTCGACACGGACGTCTTCGGCAGCGACCGGACCCACGTCCTGGCCCGGCTGCCCGCGTACGCCGATCACTTGCGGGTCGCGGAGGATGACGGCGGACTCGTCGGCTACGCGGCGTCCTGGCCGAGCGCCGGTACCCAGGTCATCGGTCCGCTGATCGCCCCCGACAGCCTCACGGCCCGGGCACTGGTCGCCTCCCTCGCGGAGGTGACGGACCTGCCGTTGCGCGCGGACATCGACGCGCACCACACGGAACTGCTCTCCGGGCTCAAGGAGTGCGGTCTGCGAGCGGTCTCCGAGACCACGGTGATGACCTGCGGCATCCCGGACCTGCCGGGCGACTGGACCCGCCGCTATGCCCCGTTGACCGTAGCGATGGGCTGACTCCTCCGGTCCACCCGGGCCCCCGTTCGGCCCCTGCCGCCTCCCCCGCGATCTCCCGTTGCCGCCTCGGGCCGGGTCGTCGGCTTCTCCGGCTTCCCGCTGCGCCTCCGGGACCGAAGGGGTTGGGGCGCGCCATGCGAGCAGGCGTGATGCGGAACGGGCCGGGGAACCGGACGGCCGGGCTCAACACCGGACGGCGGAGGCCGTGACGGACTCGGGGCTGTGGCGGGCGACCAGTCGCCCCCGGCCGACGGGGCAGCGCTCCAGTGCGCCAAAGATCAGCGCGCGAGCGGCATGGCGCATCACCTTGAGGACCGCGGACTGCTGACGCGCTATCTCTGCGACACCGACCGGCGCGACATCTACACCGATGTCACCGAGGCCAGTCTCGCCCTGCCGGCCGCGGCCCGGCCGACCAACGACTCCGCGCTGCGCACCGCCTTGGACCAGGCCGCGAAGGACCCCGAACTGGCGCCGCTCGTCAACGTGGTCGAGCAGCTCAAGGCTCCGGCGCGGGTCTCCTGACTCACCGCACCGCCCGGACGGCCCCGCCCGAGCCGGGCGGTGCGGCATGCGTTCCTGCGGTGCCGGACGCACATCGGCCGAGCGGGTGCACGCATGGCCCAGGCGATTTTCCGCAGCAGCCAGGTGGTTCCTCTCACCGTCCGGGCACGTTCATGTCTCGGCCGAGTGATCTGCGTAGCCTGTCGGTCATGAGCGATCTGGACATACGCCCCGCCACCCCTGCCGACCTTCCCGCCGTCGTGGCCATGCTCGCCGACGACCCGCTGGGCGCCCGACGCGAGTCACCTGACGACCTCGTTCCGTACCACGCCGCGTACCGGCGGCTGGCGGACGACCCGAATCAGCGTCTGATGGTCGCCGTTCGCGAGAGCCGCGTCGTCGGGACCCTGCAACTGACGATTATCCCCGGACTTTCTCGGCGCGGTGCGACCCGCTCGGTCATCGAGGGCGTTCGCGTCCACGCCGACGAGCGCGGAAGCGGACTGGGGACCCGGATGATCGAGTGGGCCGTGGACGAATCCAGGCGCCTGGACTGCCAATTGGTCCAGTTGACGTCCGATGTGTCCCGGACCGACGCCCACCGCTTCTACGAGCGTCTCGGCTTCACCGCCAGCCATGTGGGCTTCAAGCTCACGCTCTGATCCACGGCCCGGTTCCCGGCCAAGAACCTCTGTCCCGAAGCCCGGGCCAGGAACCTCTGCCCGGAGCCGGCCCCTGAAGCGTCTGTCAGGAACCGGCCCGGGAACTTCCCTGCACCGCGTCCGTGGCGAACGATGCCAGGTCGGGGCCTGCGGTCCGCGCATTTCGCCGGGCGGGGATCCTCACCCCTGGGCAGACCTCGATCCGTTTCACGTGAAGCATGGTGACCGGACCGCACGAGTCGCACGACAGTCGCACGAAGCCCGGCGATCGGATCGCTCGAAGCCTTGTTGTCAGGCGTCGAGGCCCCGCCAACCGCTCTCGTCCACGCCGCCGGGAACCGCCGCCCCGGGATCGTACGGCTCCCGTGTGAAGACGAACGAGCCCAGGTCGAGGTGGTTCACGCTGCCGTCGCCGTTCCGGACGACGCGCAGGATCTCTCCCGCGTAGTAGCTGTCGCGACCGATCCAGGTGCCGTCCGGCAGAGCGGTGAACCGGGCTCCGCGGCCGGCGCCTCGCAGCGGCTGGAGATCCAGCCCGCCGTCCGGCTCCAGGCGCAGGATGTACGCCCCTACGCCCCAGTACCAGGGACCGGTCAGCGCGAGAAGCTCCGGGTCCGCCTCGGGCAGGGGGCGCCAGGGCTCCGGGATGCGGGGTTCGGCCTCGGCGACGATCTCGACGAGCTCGGCGGCGACACCGCCGACCACTGGCCCCGACGTGACGTTGGTCAGCACGACGGCTGCCACGTCGTCGTCGACGCTGAACCACAGGGCGGCGAGGAAGCCGGGCAGTGAGCCCGTGTGCCCGAAAAGCGTACGGCCGTTCCTTCGCTCTATCTGGAGACCCAGACCGTATGCGCCGTCCCAGTCGCCGGGCTGGGACGGCACGGAGGGCTCACGCATCTGCTCCACGGAGGCAGCGCAGAGCACCCGGTCATCCCCCTCGGCCAGGAAGGCCGCGAACCGGAGAAGATCCCCGGTCGTGGACCAGAGCTGGCCCGCCGGGGCCATCAGCCCGAGATCCTCGGCCGGTTCTGGCAGCATGACGTCCGCCCAGGGGTGGACGGCCCATCCACCCGCGTGCGGCGCCCGGGGGTGGGCGCTCGTGCGGTGCATGCCCAGCGGCTCCAGGATCTCGCGCCGGAGCACCTCACCCCAGCTCGCTCCGCGCATCTGCTCGACCAGCGAACCCAGCAGCGTGTAGCCGGGGTTCGAGTAGTGGTAGCGGTGGCCCGGGGGGTGCAGCTCCGTGCGTTCGCCGAGCACATCGGCCAGTTCAGGACGCAGCGTGCCGGGAGTCCTCTCCCACCACGGCGCGGGCGACTCGGCGCTCAGCCCCGCGCTGTGGCCCAGGAGTTGGTGGATGGTGACCGTGCCGACGCCCGTACCGGGCAGATGCTTCTCCAGAGGATCGTCCAGGTCCAGCAGCCCCTCGTCCCGGAGCCTCAGAACGAGTACGGCGGTGAAGGTCTTGGTGATCGAACCGACCCTGAACTGCGTGTCCGCGTCGGGTGCGTGGCCGTCCACGCAACTACGGGATCCGTTCCAGACGGTCCGTCCCCGCCGCTGCACCGCGGCCACGAGCGAAGGGGTCCGGCCTTCCGACTGTGCGGTGGCGATGCGGTGCAGCAACGCGCGCTGCGTACCGGGAAGCAGGTGTTCGGGTGAAGAAGTCATGCTCAACAACTACTCGCAGGAGCGCGGGACTGGCGAGCTCATTTCGGCGCGACGGGAACTCCACCGCAGCGGCCCCTCCCCCGGCGGCGCGGCCGATGCTTCGACCCGCAGGACGTCAGCGTTTTCTGCTGTAGGTCCTGACCAGGGCGCCGTTGTCGAAGATGCGGACCGAGTCCAAGGCGAACTCGGTGGCCGCGAAGGCCGAACGGAACATCGGCATGCCCGACCCGTAGACGAGCGGATACGTCTTGATCACCAGTTCGTCGATCTCGTCGATCAGCTCTCCGGCAAGCTGAGAACCGCCGCAGAGCCAGATCCCGAGCCCGCTCTCCTCCGCCTTGAATTCCCGGACCCTCGCGGCCACGTCGCCGGAGACGAGTTCGACGTTCGGATCCGGCGACTGTTCCAGGGACCGCGAGGCGACGAGCTCGCGCAGGTGGGCATAGGGGCTGGTGATGTTGACGTCCAGCGCCACCTGATAGCTGGCCCGCCCCTGGATCACCGTGTCGAACCGCTGGTTCTCGGCGTCGTGGAAGCCGAGCAGCCGACGGCCCTCGGCCGAGATCGTCTCCGGGTACCGCGTCTTCAGAAACTCCAGGAACTCCTCGTCCACGAACCGGAGCATGGACGACGCGCGCCGCTCGGGTCCCCGATGAAGCCGTCGATCGAGCAGGCGACGAAGTAGGTCAGCTTCCGCACAGATTCTCCGTTCCGTCGCGACATACCGAAGCCGCAACCCCTGGCCATGACGGGCCTGTTGCTGGAGTACTTCACGCTGCCCGACCTGCTCGTCGCGCCCGAAGCCGACGCCGAACCCCGGCCCGGAAGCCGGGTCGAGGCCGTGGTGGACCGGTTGGTGGAAACGGTGGTCTCACGCGCCATTCCCGAGTCCTGAGGGCTCCCGGAAGAATCGGACGCGACACGGGCGCGGGACACCCGCTCGACCAGTGACGGGCCGGGACGGCCCGGACCGGTCGCGCGCGTGTCGGGATCCGTGACGGCGGGCATCGGCCACCGCGCGTCGTCGCCTGCCTCGGTGGCGTCGGCTTCGTTCGCCGCCGCGGCGGCCCACGCGTTTCGCACACCCTCGGCTGCGCCCAACCGCGGCCCTGACGACTGCTCGCAGAAGGTCAGGTGACTTCCCAGGCCGCCTCGATCATCCGGAAGATCTCGTCCACGGCGACCTGCGGGTCGGCCGCCTCGCGGGCAAGCGCATAGGCGTCGATCACGAACCTCGCGATCGTCCGGCAGGCCGTTGCGCCCTGTGGCAGGTCGGGATCGGCGACGAGGGCCGTGGCCAGCGACTCCGCATGGCGCAGCCGCATCGACTCCTCGTACTCCCGCAGGGCACGTGACTCGTCGATCATGCGGTAGATCGGGGCGGTGCCATCCGCCGTGCAGTGCCGGACCAGGGCCCGGATCTCGCGGCGCAGTACGGGGATGAGCGGTTCGTGCGGTGCCCGGTCGGTGACTGCCCGGGTGAGGCGTTGTTCGAAGTTGTCGTCCTGCTCGAACACCAAGGCCTCTTTCGAGGCGAAGTGGGAGAAGAGCGTGGTGACGGCCACGTCGGCCTCGGCGGCCACGTCACGGATGCCCACCGCGTCGTACCCGCGCTCCAGGAAGAGCCGCAGGGCGGCGTCAGCGATCTTCTGGCGGGTCGCGGCCTTCTTGCGTTCACGGCGTCCGGTCGGCACGGTCATGACCTGACGCTACCAAATACGAACCAACAACGACTCCAAAATACTAACCGTTAGCGTTACGGTCGGTCGCATGAAGAGAATGAGCTTCGCCGAGTTCGGCGGTCCCGACGTTCTCCACCTCGAAGACGCCGAGGAACCCCACGCGGGCCCCGGCCAGACACGTATCGCCGTGCGGGCGGCGGGCGTGAACCCCGTCGACTGGAGGATCCGCGAAGGCCAGTTCCAGAAGGTCCGCCCGATCGAGCTGCCTGCCGGAATCGGGCAGGACGCCGCCGGGGTGGTGGACGAGGCCGGCGAGGGCGTCGACGGGGTAGAGGTCGGCGACCACGTGTTGGGGCGGGGCTCGAGCACGTATGCCGAGTTCGCCGTGCTTTCGGCCTGGGCCCGGATACCCGAAGGCCTGTCGTTCGAGGAGGCGGCCGGGTACCCCTCCGTGGTGGAGACCGCGCTCCGCGTCATCCGCGACGTCGGTGTGCGGCCCGGGCAGACACTGCTGGTCAGCGGCGCGTCCGGCGGCGTCGGATCGGCGGTGCTGCAGATCGCCCGGGACCGCGGCATCAGGGTGATCGGCACGGCCGGGGCCGCCAACCAGGCCTACCTGCGGAGCCTGGGCGCCCTCGCCACGACGTACGGCGAGGGCTGGGTGGAGCGGGTGCGGCGGCTCGGCCGGGTCGACGCGGCGCTCGATCTGGCCGGCTCGGGCGTGATCCGCGAACTCGTCGAACTGACCGGGGACACGCAAAAGGTGGTCTCCATCGCCGATCTCGGCGCGCCGGAGCTCGGTGTCCGGTACTCCGGTGTGACCGGGAACGTGCCGCAAGCCCTCGCCGAAGCCGTCGGCCTCATCTCGCGGGGCAAGCTCCACATCCCGGTCGAGAAGTCGTACCTGCTCTCCGAGGCAGCGGCGGCGCACATCGACAGCCAGGCCGGTCACACGCGCGGGCGCCGGGTCGTAGTCGTCTGAACCGTTTCCCGCCCGGTTGCGGGGCCCGCCGAGCTGCCCTCTTTCCAGCGATCCTCCGGGGCCCTCCCGGCAGATATACGGCACCCAAGAAGCCCCATGCACACTCCTGTCACGAACACCGGCGCCGGACTCGGCGGCCTCGTCCTGGCCCGCTTCCTGCACCTCCACGGCCTCCCGGTCACGGTCTACGAGGCGGAGTCCTCCTCGGCGGCCCGTTCGCAGGGCGGGATGCTCGACATCCACGACTACAACGGCCAACTCGCCCTCAAGACAGCCGGCCTGATGGACGAGTTCCGTGGCCTCGTCCTGGAGGGCCGCCAAGCGATACGGCTGCTCGGCCGGGACGGGACCGTCCTGTTCGACAAGGCCGACGACGGCACGGGCACAAGCCCCGAGGTACAGCGCGGCGAGCTGCGGCAGATCCTGCTCGCCGCACTCCCCGGCAGCGCTGTCCGATGGGGCCACAAGACCACCGGCGTCCGTGCCCTCGCCGAGGGCCGCCACAAGGTGACCTTCACAGGCGGCACCGCCGTCGTCACGAGCCTCACAGGGCAATACACCTAGAGGGGGTGACCGGCACCGCCGTGGGCGACGCGGTCTTCGGCCTCGTCCCCTTCGTGGATCAGGGAGGCGCCGCGGCCCAGTACGCCGTGCTGGAGGCATGGGCACCCAAGCCGCGCTCGTGGTCCTTCGAAGAAGCCGGCGGCGGCGCCGGCAACATCGACACGGCCACGCGTGTACTGGAGGCCCTGGAAGCCGCCGGAGGCATGACGTTGCTGATCGAGGGCGCCGCCGGAGGCGTCGGCACCATCACCGCGCAACTCGCCCGGGCTCGCGGCCTCACCGTGATCGGCACCGCGAGCGAAGGCAACCACGGCTTCCTCGAACGGCTCGGCACCGTACCGGCCGGAGGCTCGGCGCGCCCAGCTCGAAGAAGGCGTAACAAGCCCCACGGCTCGAACACTCCGGTGATCCCACTCGGGGCTACGGGAGTGCTTACTCGACCGAGGTACAGGCGCTGGGCGCTGTCCTGTCGCAGTACATCTGGCAGATGGCGAGCGGCTGAGCCACCGAGTACGAGGACTACATGTGAGCTCAGATCGCGCACCGATGAGTTTCCCGCGCCGCGCCGGTCTGTACGCGTGAGACCGACTCACGGAAGGCTGGCGCCATGCGGAAACTGATCTACGGCATGAACCTGACCCTGGACGGCTACATCGCCGCGCCCGGCGACGACATCGGCTGGAGCGTGCCGAGCGACGAGCTGTTCCAGTTTTGGTCCGACCAGTTGCAGGCGACCGACCTGTCGCTGTACGGGCGCAAGCTGTGGCAGACGATGAGCTCCTACTGGCCGACCGGCGACCAGCAGCCCAACGCCACCCCGGCGGAGATCGAGTTCGCGCGCCGCTGGCGGGACATGTCGAAGGTGGTGTTCTCCTCGACGATCGACAAGGTCGACTGGAACACCCGCATGGTCACCGGCGACGCGGTCGCCGAGATTGCCCGGCTCAAGGCCGAGGACGGCGGCCCGACGGACATCGGCGGCGCGACGCTCGCCGGGGCGGCCATGCGGGCCGGGCTGATCGACGAGTACGTGATCGCCGCCCATCCGGTCCTGGTGGGCGGCGGCACACCGTTCTTCACCGCGCTGGACAGCTGGGTGAACCTGAACCTGGTGGAGACGCGGACGTTTCCCGGCGGCGTGGTCCTGACCAGGTACGAGACGAGGCGCTGAGCAGCTTCCCGCTGTCTCACGGCTTGGATGGGTGTTTCCTCTCACCGTCGGGCAATCTCCCCCACCACACACCCCCAAGCCCACGAGTGATGCCCCGTGAGCCCACGGTGTCAGCGGGCTTCTACCAGGGCACCAGCGTCAGAGCCCAATCACCCATACGAGTGGGTGACTTGACCTGCCAGTCTCAGATTCGTGTCAGATATGCCATCGTTTGGCCATCGCTCGTGAGATTTGGCCACGAAATCTGAGCCCCTACATCCGGACGGATCAGGTCTGAGCCATGTCCACGAACCGCGAGTAATGCCCCTGGAAGGCCACGGTGATCGTCGCCGTGGGCCCGTTGCGGTGCTTGGCCACGATCAGGTCGGCCTCGCCCGCGCGGGGGGACTCCTTCTCGTACGCGTCTTCGCGGTGGAGGAGGATCACCATGTCGGCGTCCTGCTCGATGGATCCCGATTCACGCAAGTCGGACACCATCGGCTTCTTGTCGGTGCGCTGTTCGGGACCTCGGTTGAGCTGCGAGAGCGCGATGACGGGGATCTGCAGCTCCTTCGCCAGCAGCTTGAGGTTACGGGACATGTCCGAGACCTCCTGCTGCCGGCTCTCCGCGCGTTTCGAACCACCGGACTGCATGAGCTGCAGGTAGTCGATGACCACGAGCTTGAGATCGTTGCGCTGCTTCAGACGGCGGCACTTCGCGCGGATCTCCATCATCGAGAGGTTCGGGGAGTCGTCGATGTAGAGAGGGGCGGCCGACACGTCCGGCATCCGCCGCGCCAGCCGCGTCCAGTCGTCGTCGGTCATGGTGCCCGAGCGCATGTGGTGCAGTGCCACCCTCGCCTCGGCCGAAAGCAGTCGCATCGCGATCTCATTGCGCCCCATTTCGAGCGAGAAGATCACGCTGGGCATGTTGCTCTTGATCGAACAGGCCCGCGCGAAGTCCAGGGCCAGGGTCGACTTACCCATCGCGGGACGAGCGGCGATGACGATCATCTGCCCCGGGTGCAGGCCGTTCGTCAGGGCGTCGAGGTCGGTGAAGCCGGTCGGCACGCCGGTCATCTCGCCGCTGCGCGAACCGATCGCCTCGATCTCGTCGAGAGCGCCCTCCATGATGTCGCCGAGCGGCAGGTAGTCCTCGCTGGTGCGCTGCTCCGTGACGGCATAGATCTCGGCCTGGGCCGAGTTCACGATGTCGTCGACGTCGCCGTCGGCCGCGTATCCCATCTGCGTGATCTTCGTGCCGGCCTCGACGAGCCGCCGCAGGACGGCCCGCTCGTGGACGATCTCCGCGTAGTACGAGGCGTTGGCCGCGGTCGGCACGGACTGGACGAGCGTGTGCAGATACGGCGCTCCGCCCACCTTGGTGATCTCGCCGCGCTTGACCAGTTCGGCCGCCACGGTGATCGGGTCGGCCGGCTCGCCCTTGGCGTAGAGGTCCAGGATCGCCTGGTAGACGGTCTCGTGGGCGGGGCGGTAGAAGTCATGCCCCTTGATGATCTCCACGACGTCGGCGATGGCGTCCTTCGACAGCAGCATGCCGCCCAGCACCGACTGCTCGGCATCGAGGTCCTGGGGCGGCACCCGCTCGAAGCCGGGAGAGCCCCCCTCCCAGCCGTCGTCGCCCATGCCGTCCTCACGTCGGTCGGCGCGGTCACGGCCTCCGCCGCGGCGCTGGCGGGCTACGGGCAGACGGTCGCCGGGACCGGTGTCGGCCCAGTCCAAAGGCTCGGGAATGCTCACCGGGCCACCTCCTCCCGTCCGCTCCGCGGACCTCGCCGTGCCACTCTTTCTTACGGCACGGCACCGACAAACAAGACGCCCGACTCCGGTTCCGGCGCGTCGAGTTCTACAGGGCTTCAGGGCCGGAACAGGGTGCGGGCGCCGGACCACGGTAGGCCGCTCGGCACCGTCAGCCAATCTGGTTATCCACAGGGCATGTGGACGACAGACCAGATGCTGTGGAGAAGTCCGCAGAACCTGTGCACGGAGCAGGGGACAGCACTGTGGACAAACTCATAGCGACCCTCGCATCGACGCTCTGACCTGGACTTTTTCCATCCACTGGCTGTGGGAGAGAAAAACTTTTCCGCTCCGCACAAGATCACACCCAACCGCGCACGGGAGAACGCCGAGCCACGACCAAGGTAAGGACTCTTTCCAGATTGCGTCCATTACCTGTGGAAGATTAGATTGACCCCCATGACCCAGGCCCCGGCACCACCCGTGACCAGCCGTCGACGACACGACCGCGAGATCATCTCTCTCGCCGTACCGGCCTTCGGCGCACTCGTCGCCGAACCGCTCTTCGTGATGGTCGACAGTGCCATCGTCGGCCATCTCGGCACGGCACAGCTGGCCGGTCTGGCCGTCGCGGCAGCCCTGCTGACCACCGCCGTCAGCATCTTCGTCTTCCTCGCGTACGCGACCACGGCCGCCGTGGCACGAAGGGTCGGAGCGGGCGACCGGGCCTCCGCGATCCGACAGGGCATGGACGGCATCTGGCTGGCCCTCCTGCTCGGCATATGCGTCATCGGCGTCGCACTCCCCGCGGCGCCCTTGATCGTGGACGTGCTCGGAGCCTCCGATACCGCGGCCCCCTACGCCATCACCTATCTACGGATCTCCAGCCTCGGCATCCCGGCCATGCTCGTGGTGATGGCCGCGACCGGCGTTCTGCGTGGCTTGCAGGACACCCGGACCCCGCTCTACGTCGCCATCGGCGGATTCACAGCCAACGCGGTCCTCAATGCGGGGCTCGTCTACGGGGCCGGACTCGGCATCGCCGGGTCGGCCTGGGGAACCGTCATCGCGCAGGTGTCCATGGCCGCCGCCTATCTGATCGTGGTGGTACGTGGGGCACGGCGGTACGGCGCTTCACTGCGCCCCGACGCTGCGGGAATCAGAGCCAGCGCCCAGGCGGGCGTGCCGCTCCTGGTCCGCACGCTGTCGCTCCGGGCCGTATTGATGATCGCCACGGCCGTCGCCGCACGCCTCGGCGACACCGAGCTCGCCGCACACCAGGTCGTCCTTTCGCTCTGGAGCCTGACGGCTTTCGCGCTCGACGCCATCGCCATAGCGGGGCAGGCCATCATCGGTCGGTACCTGGGAGCCGGTGATTCCGAGGGCGCACGCCAAGCCTGCCGCAGGATGGTGCAGTGGGGCATCGCTTCCGGAATCGTGCTCGGAGTGCTGATCGTCCTCGCGCGACCGCTGTTCGTGCCCCTGTTCACCGGCGACCAGGCCGTCCAGGACACCCTGTTCCCAGCACTGCTGGTGGTGGCCCTGTCCCAGCCGATCGCGGGCGTGGTCTTCGTCCTGGACGGCGTGCTGATGGGGGCCGGGGATGGGCCCTATCTCGCCTGGGCCATGATTATCACGCTGGCCTTCTTCGCTCCGGCGGCCCTGCTGGTACCAGCACTCGGCGGCGGCCTGACCGCGCTGTGGTGGGCGATGACGCTGATGATGGCCGTCCGCATGGCAACGCTCTGGCTGCGCACCCGGTCCGGCAAGTGGGTGGTGACGGGCGCCACTCGTTGAGTCACCATCGGCGCCATGTTTCACGTGAAACGTCGTGTTTCACGTGAAACGGTGCCGCCCTGCGCACACCGGGCTCCGCGCATCGGGCACCGGACCCGGACGCGTCATGCGGAATCTCCACGCATGACGTGCACGCGAGAACAGTGAAGGGCCGTACCTCAACGGGTACGGCCCTTCACTCTGCTCTGATGAGCGGTGCCCTTAGGCAGCGACAACCTCGATACCGAGCTGCGCGGCAACCTCGGGGTGCAGACGCACGGACACCTGGTGCCCGCCCAGCGTCTTGATCGGCGAACCGAGCTCGACGCGACGCTTGTCGACGTCGGGGCCACCGGCAGCCTTGATCGCCGAGGCGATGTCGGCCGGGGTCACGGAGCCGAAGAGGCGGCCGGCGTCGCCGGAGCGAACGGCCAGACGGACCTTCACGGCCTCCAGCTTCGCCTTGACCTCGTTGGCCTGCTCGATCGTGGCGATCTCGTGGATCTTGCGGGCGCGGCGGATCTGCGCCACGTCCTTCTCGCCACCCTTGGTCCAGCGGATGGCGAAGCCACGCGGGACCAGGTAGTTGCGGGCGTATCCGTCCTTGACGTCGACGACGTCACCGGCGGCGCCGAGGCCGGAGACCTCGTGGGTCAGGATGATCTTCATGAGTCGGTCACCCTTTCCTTATCGCGCGGTGGACGTGTAGGGCAGCAGCGCCATCTCACGGCTGTTCTTCACGGCCGTGGCGACGTCACGCTGGTGCTGCGTGCAGTTGCCGGTCACGCGGCGGGCACGGATCTTGCCGCGGTCGGAAATGAACTTCCGCAGCATGTTCGTGTCCTTGTAGTCCACGTACTGGGTCTTGTCCTTGCAGAACGCGCAGACCTTCTTCTTAGGCTTGCGCACAGGCGGCTTCGCCATGATGTTTCTCCTGTGTGATCAAGAAGTGGGGGGCGAGCCGCCCTAGAAGGGAGGCTCGTCCGAGTAGCCGCCGCCGGAGCCGCCGGAGCCGCCGGAGCTTCCGCCCCAGCCACCTCCGCCGCCCTGCTGGCCGCCGGACGGACCGCTCGTGGCCCACGGGTCGTCGGCGGGAGCGCCGCCGCCACCCTGCTGACCACCGCCACCGGGACCGCCGCCCCAGTTGCCGCCGCCCTGCTGGCCGCCGCCGTACCCACCCTGGCCACCGCGGCCGGTGGTCTTGGTGACCTTGGCCGTGGCGTTCTTGAGGCTGGGGCCGACTTCCTCGACGTCCAGCTCGTAGACCGTGCGCTTGATGCCCTCGCGGTCCTCGTACGACCGCTGCTTCAGCCGGCCCTGCACGACGACGCGCATGCCTCGCTGGAGCGACTCGGCGACGTTCTCCGCTGCCTGCCGCCAGACCGAGCAGGTGAGGAACAGGCCTTCGCCGTCCTTCCACTCGTTGGTCTGCCGGTCGAAGATGCGGGGAGTGGACGCGACACGGAACTTCGCGACCGCCGCACCGGACGGGGTGAAGCGCAGCTCGGGGTCGTCGACGAGATTGCCGACGACCGTGATGACGGTCTCGCCTGCCATGGGTGAACCTCTCGGCGGGATTGCTTCTGGCTGCTTGCTGCTACTCGAACCCGATGTCCGCTGAGCGGAATGCTCAGTGGATCTCGGGACGGAGGACCTTGGTCCGGAGGACCGACTCGTTCAGATTCATCTGGCGGTCGAGCTCCTTGACGACCGCAGGCTCGGCCTGCAGGTCGATGACCGAGTAGATGCCCTCGGGCTTCTTCTTGATCTCGTAAGCGAGACGACGACGGCCCCAGGTGTCGACCTTCTCGACCTTTCCGTTGCCCTCACGGACGACGGAGAGGAAGTTCTCGATCAGCGGGGAGACAGCGCGCTCCTCGAGATCGGGGTCGAGGATGACCATCACCTCGTAGTGACGCATGTGGAACCCACCTCCTTTGGACTCGGCGGCCACGGTCGTTCCGTGGCAGGAGGGTCGTGATGCGTGGCATCGGTGCCTCCGCGCGGGACGGCCGCCACGTCCTCCGTCGAACAGGGACTGTCGAACGGGGACTGACGTGCCTACCTGGGCAGACACCGGTGCAGACCGTACAGAGTACCCGCACACCGGCTTCCGGTTGAAATCCGTGGCTCAGGAGACGCAATCTGTACACATCGGGTGTGAGCGGTGCCACAATGCACCGCCTTTCGGCCAGGAGGTTCTCCATGGCACAGGCAACACGACCCCGTCCTCCCGTCTCCCTTCTCGCCACGGATGGCAGGCCCCATCCGCTCCAGGAGACCCTGGTGGTGGTGACCCTGGTCCTCGGTGCGCTCGCCTTCGTGACGGCGATGTTCCACAACCTGCATCTGATCAGCTCGTGGGCGGGACTCTTCGGGATCCTCACCGCCGCGTACGGGCAGTACATCTCGGTGACCACACGTGAGAGGTTCCCGCTGATCGTCGGCCTGGGCGCATCCGCCATCGGATTCTTCCTGGGCATGGCACACGGCGGCCTCTTCGGCGGCGTGGTGGGCTGACCGCACCGACGGCGCCACGGGACCGCGTCCACGACGGGACTGCACCGGATCCGTGGTGGACCGCATGACGGAAACACGCGCCGGGCGCACCGCAGGTCCGGCGCAAGGACACGGAACGCGGTATCAGGACCTGGCCGGTCCGTACCGGGAAGGGGCTCGGACGAGCCGCGCCCACGGGTACGGACCGGCCAGGTCGCATGCGGCCAAACGGGGCGCTCCCCAGTCGCAGTAGGCTTTCGGCGCGAGAGCCGGAGCCCCTGACCGATGGGGACACACCTGCCGAGGAGCGCCCCGCATGAGCCTGACCCTGAGGACCATCAGCCGAGAGCAGCATCTGGCATACATCCAGAATCTGCCTGCTGCGAGTCACATGCAGGTCCCGGCGTGGGCGGACGTGAAGTCCGAGTGGCGTTCGGAGAGCCTGGGCTGGTTCGACCGGGACGGACAGCTCGTCGGCGTCGGTCTGGTGCTCTACCGTCAGCTCCCCAAGATCAAGCGCTATCTCGCCTACCTGCCCGAGGGCCCGGTCATCAACTGGTACGCCCCGAACCTGGACGACTGGCTCCAGCCGATGCTTGCGCACCTCAAGCAACAGGGCGCCTTCTCCGTGAAGATGGGCCCGCCGGTCGTCATCCGCCGCTGGGACGCGGCCGCCATCAAGGCGGGCATCCAGGACCCGGACGTGAAGCGGCTGCGCGACATCGAGGCCACCCACATCGAGCCGCGTGCCTTCGAAGTCGCCGACCGGCTGCGGAAGATGGGCTGGCAGCAGGGCGAGGACGGCGGCGCCGGGTTCGGCGACGTGCAGCCCCGCTACGTCTTCCAGGTGCCCCTGGCGAACCGGTCCCTCGAAGACGTCCACAAGGGCTTCAACCAGCTGTGGCGACGCAACATCAAGAAGGCCGAGAAGGCCGGCGTCGAGGTCGTCCAGGGCGGTTACGCGGAACTCGACGAGTGGCAGCGGCTGTACGAGATCACGGCGGAGCGCGACCGTTTCCGTCCTCGTCCGCTGAGCTATTTCCAGCGCATGTGGACGGTCCTCAACACCGAGGACCCCAACCGCATGCGGCTCTACTTCGCCCGGCACGAGGGCGAGAACGTCGCCGCCGCGACCATGCTGATCGTCGGCGGGCACGTCTGGTACTCGTACGGCGCGTCCGCCAACCACAAGCGGGAGGTCCGTCCCTCGAACGCGATGCAGTGGCGGATGCTGCGCGACGCGTACGCCATGGGGGCGACGGTCTACGACCTGCGCGGCATCTCCGACTCGCTGGACGAGACCGACCACCTCTTCGGTCTGATCCAGTTCAAGGTGGGCACCGGCGGTCAGGCCGCCGAGTACCTCGGCGAGTGGGACTTCCCGCTGAACAAGCTGCTCCACAAGGCTCTCGACATCTACATGTCGCGCCGCTGATCCGCGTCGTCCCGCTGACGGAAGCGGCTTCATTCGTTTCAATGGGAACGTTGCGCCGGCACGCACCGCGGCGGCCCCTCCGACGGATCCGGAGGGTTCCGCGGCCGGCACGGCGACAACCCCCGTACACCTCCGACACCCCGCAGCCACCAGAAAGGTTCCGGACCGGCCATGGCGCTCTCCCTGTACGTCGACACCGCGCGCTGGCGGGCGCACCAGAAATCCGTCCTCGACCAGTTCCCCGGCATCGTCCCGGTCTGCAAGGGCAACGGATACGGCTTCGGTCACGAGCGGCTCGCCGAGGAGGCCATCCGCTTCGGCTCCGACATGCTCGCCGTCGGCACCACCTACGAGGCGGCGCGCATCAAGGACTGGTTCAGCGGCGATCTGCTCGTCCTGACCCCGTTCCGCCGTGGCGAGGAGCCGGTGCCGCTGCCCGACCGGGTCGTCCGCTCCGTCTCCTCCGTGGACGGTGTGCACGCCCTGGTGGGCGCGCGGGTGGTCATCGAGTGCATGAGCTCGATGAAGCGCCACGGCGTCAAGGAGGAGGAGCTCGGGCATCTGCACGCCGCGATCGAGGACGTACGCCTCGAAGGCTTCGCCCTGCATCTGCCGCTCGACCGCACGGACGGCTCGGACGCGGTCGAGGAGGTCATCGCCTGGATGGACCGGCTGCGCGCGGCGCGGCTGCCGTTGCACACCATGTTCGTCAGTCATCTGCGCGCCGAGGAGCTGGGCCGGCTCCAGCAGCAGTTCCCGCAGACCCGCTTCCGCGCCCGCATCGGTACCCGGCTGTGGCTCGGCGATCACGAGGCGACGCAGTACCGGGGCGCCGTCCTGGATGTCACCCGCGTCGTCAAGGGCGACCGCTTCGGCTACCGCCAGCAGAAGGCCGCGTCGGACGGCTGGCTGGTGGTCGTCGCAGGCGGTACGTCGCACGGCGTGGGCCTGGAGGCCCCGAAGGCCCTGCACGGCGTGATGCCGCGGGCCAAGGGGGTCGCCCGCGCGGGCCTGGCCACGGTCAACCGCAACCTGTCCCCGTTCGTCTGGGCGGGCAAGCAGCGCTGGTTCGCCGAACCGCCGCACATGCAGGTGTCGATCCTGTTCGTGCCCGCCGACGCCCAGGAGCCGAAGGTCGGCGACGAGCTGGTGGCCCACCTGCGCCACACGACCACCCAGTTCGACCGGCTCGTCGACCACTGACGTCCGGCCGAGGGCGACCGCCGATGTCCGGCGGGGCCCTGTCCTCCGGCCTGTAGGACATCGGCCGCGCAGGCAACGCGGCCGGGGCGCGGAGAGGGCGGAGAGGACGCCGAGGGTCTTCCGGTGCGTTGCCGGAAGACCCTCGTCCCGTCTCAGTCCACGGCCGGTCCCCGCGGAGCGTCCCGCTCCGTCCAGGGCCCCGCGACGGCGGCGACGGTCTGGCGCGGCGGACGCGCGGCGCGTCCCAGCACGAAAGCGTCCCTGGCCCCGTCGAGCACCCCGCCGGACGGATCGTCCGATCCGTCGCGCCGTACAACGTCCCGCTCCGGCCTGAGAACGTCCCGTACGACGACGGCGCAGAGGTAGAGCGTGCCCAGCAGGTGCAGGAGGATCGCCAGCTGGTACCCCTCCGTGGGGAGCCCCTGGTGTTTGTCGCCGCTCGTCGTGTACGCGAGGTACATCCAGATGCCCAGGAAATACATGACCTCGCACGCCTGCCAGACGAGGAAGTCGCGCCAGCGGGGCCTGGCCAGGGCGGCCAGCGGGATCAGCCACAGCACGTACTGCGGCGAGTACACCTTGTTGACCAGGATGAAAACGGCGACGACGAGGAAGGCGAGCTGCGCGAAGCGCGGCCTGCGCGGAGCCGTCAAGGTCAGTGCGCCGATCGCCGCGCACAGCACGAGCGTCAACAGGGTCGACACCGTGTTCACGGTCGTGACCTCGATCGGCCTGCCGGTGCGCTGGGTGATGATCAGCCAGAACGAGCCGAAGTCGATGCCCCGTTCCTCACTGAACACGTAGAACTTCTTCCATCCCTCGGGAGCGAGGAGCATCACCGGCAGATTGACCACCAGCCAGGAGCCTGCCGCCCCGAGCGTCGCCATGGCGAACTCGCGCCACTTGCCCGCACGCCAGCACAGCACGAAGACCGGCCCCAGCAGCAGGACGGGGTAGAGCTTCGCTGCCGTGGCGAGCCCGATGAGGACCCCGAACGCCACTGCCCGGCCCCGGGACCACATGAGCATCGCCGCGGCCGTCAGCGCCACGGCCAGCAGGTCCCAGTTGATCGTCGCGGTGAGCGCGAAGGCCGGCGCGAGGGCGACCAGCAGCCCGTCCCAGGGGCGGTGCCGGTGCGTACGGGCCACACAGACGGCGATGATCGCGGCGCAAATCATCAGCATGCCTGCGTTGACCATCCAGTACGCCTGCTCGCGGTACTGGAGGGATCCGCCCGGCGTCAGCCAGGACGCAACCTCCATGAACACGCCCGTCAGTACGGGGTACTCCAGGTACTGCATATCGCCGGACAGCCGGTCGAAGTACGGCACGAGCCCGTCGGAGAAGCCCCGTGCGACGAAGAGGTGCGGAATGTCCGAGTAGCAGGCGTGCGTGTACTGCGACCCCGTGCCCCTGAACCATGCCCAGTTGTAGCAGGGCAGCTTCTGCACCATGCCCAGCGCGAACATGCCCAGAGCCACCAGCGCCACGATACCCACGGGCGTGGGCGCCGTGCTGCCGAGCCGAGCCCAGCGCCCCGACCGTCCACCGATCAGCTCGCTGCCTGCCGCGGCGATCTCGTCCTGGTGCGTGGGCCGTACGACGGGCCGTTTCTGGTCCACGCTCGTGTCTTCTGCGCTTGGCATGCCGCACATCCTGCCGTACGGGTGTGTGGAAGCGACGAGGGCCGCGCCCACCCCCGGGTGGGAGCGGCCCACGGGGGACCGTCCCGTCGAAAAGGCGGGCGGCAAACGGGCCGA